>DATKSH010000109.1:0-4519 GCA_035531735.1 Alphaproteobacteria bacterium | reverse complement strand
AAAGCCGGGGCAAGCGGGAGGGGGACCGGCCTGTCTTCGTCATCGACATATCCCAACGACGCCGACGGCAACATGCCGAGCGAGCCGGTCAGCATCGCCGCCTCGTCCGAGAGAATATCGCCAAACAGGTTGTCGGTGACGATCACGTCGAATTGCGACGGTGCGCGCAAAAGCTGCATCGCGCAATTATCGGCATACATATGCGACAATTCGACATCGGCGAATTCGGTGGCGTGAAGCTTGGTCACATCCTCGCGCCACAAAAGCCCGCTTTCCATCACATTGGCTTTTTCGCAGGAACAAACCTTGTTGCGCCGCGTGCGCGCCAACTCGAAGGCGATGCGGGCGATGCGCACGATCTCGGACGTCGTATAGACCTGCGTGTTGACGCCGCGCCGCTGGCCGTTGCCCTCGTCAAAAATGCCGCGCGGCTCGCCGAAATAAACGCCGCCGGTCAATTCGCGCACGATCATGATGTCGAGCCCACGCACGATCTCCGGCTTCAGGGTCGATGCATCGATCAAAGCGTCGAACACGAGCGCCGGGCGCAAATTGGCGAACAGGCCCAATTCCTTGCGCAACGCCAATAATCCTGCTTCCGGCCTTTTGTCGTAAGCGACCTTGGTCCATTTCGGCCCACCGACCGCGCCGAGCAAAACCGCATCCGCCGCCTTGGCTTTTTCCAGTGTCGCAGGCGCCAGCGGCGCGCCGTATTTTTCATAAGCCGCGCCGCCGACGGCATCCTCGCCGATTTCCATGGCAAGGCCGCGCTTGGCCTTGAACCAATCCAGCACGCGCCGCACCTCACCCATCACTTCGGGGCCGATGCCGTCGCCGGGGAGGATGAGAATGTTTTTGGTCATGCTTCTTCCCAAAGAGTCGTCATTCCGGAAAATTTGCGCGGCCCATAGCCGCGCAAATTTATCCGGAATCCGATTTCCTGTTAATCTACAAGAAAACTACATCGGATTCCGCATACCCCGCCAGCAAATCGTACCGAAACGCTGGTTCTTGAGGCAAGTGCCACCGATTTGCAGGCGGGGTTGCGGAATGACGCCGTCCTTTATGGCAAACAATTGGGTCGTCCTTCTACAACCACGGCCTTTCGGCCTTTTGCCGGCTTTCATAGGCCGCAATCTCGCCCGCGTGCTTTTCGGTCAAGCCGATGTCGTCGAGGCCTTTCAGCAAGCATTCGCGGCGGAATGGATCGAGCGCGAAGCTGAAATTAGCGTTGTCGGGATAGGTGGAAACCGTCTGCGTTTCCAGATCGACGGTGATTTGCGCGCCCGGCTTGTTCGCAATCTGCATCAACCGATCGACCTGTTGCTTCGGCAACACAAGCGGCAAAACCCCGTTCTTGAAGCAATTGTTGAAGAAAATATCGGCGAAGGAGGGCGCGATCACGCAAGCAATGCCGAAATCGAGCAGCGCCCACGGCGCATGTTCGCGCGAGGAACCGCAACCAAAATTCTCGCCGGCAATAAGGATTTGCGCCTTGCGATATTCCGGCCTGTTGAGAACGAAATCGGCAATCTCCTTGCCGTCCGGCGTAAAGCGCAGATCATTGAATAAGAATTTTCCCAATCCCGTGCGCTTGATGGTTTTCAAAAACTGCTTCGGGATAATCATGTCGGTATCGACATTCGTCATCGGCAGCGGCGCGGCGACGCCGGTCAGTTTGGTGAATTTTTGCATGGCTAAACCTTCTTCAGCACCAGCGTTTCCGCCAGAATGTCGTGCAGCGCCTGATGGCGCTCGGTGAAGGCGGCCATGATGAAGCCGATCATCAAAATCGCGCAGGATAAAAACTTGCCGAAAAAGCGCGTGGTCGCGCGGGCCAAGGTCGGGCGATTTCCTTCCATGTCGGTCACCTGAATGCCACACAAACGTTTTCCGAACGTCGCCCGGTGCTTCGAACTTTCCGGCAGGGCGAAATAAACCCACGCGATGACAACCATCAACAGCCAGCCGGGCGGCATAACGATGAACAAAACGAATGGCCACGCGATCAATTGCAAAAGCCCGGTTATAAGCACCATCGGCAAGGCCAGCACCAATATCGCCGCCAGCAATAAACATTGATCGATGGCAAAAGCCAGCGCGCGCAGGGAGAACGAGGCGTATTCAAAGCCGGGCGGCGGCATGGTCGTTTGCGTATCGACGGGATTTTGCACTTCGTTTCCCCCAAGCACGGTTTTCCTCTCCCCTTGAGGGAGAGGATAGAAAATCTTGGCGAATTTACCGCGCAGCGGAAAATTCGCTTAGATTTTCTTGGTGAGGGGGATGATAACACCCCCTCACCTGCGAAAACTAAGGACTTACTTCGTAAGCCCAAGTTTTCGCTTCCTCCCCCTCAAGGGGGGAGGAAATCCCTCACATCCGCCAGTTTGCCCGTGATCGCCGCCACGGCGGCCATGGCAGGACTCATAAGATGCGTACGTCCGCCGCGTCCCTGCCGTCCCTCAAAATTGCGGTTGGAGGTCGAGGCGCAACGCTCGCCCGGCTTCAATTTGTCTTCGTTCATGGCAAGGCACATCGAGCATCCCGGCTCGCGCCACTCGAATCCGGCTTCGATCAGGATTTTATCGAGCCCTTCTTTCTCGGCTTCCTGCTTCACAAGGCCGGAGCCGGGCACCACCATCGCTTGCACGTTATCGGCCACGCGGCGGCCTTTGGCCAGTGCCGCGACGGCGCGCAAATCCTCGATGCGGCCATTGGTGCAGGAGCCGATGAACACCTTGTCGATGGCGACATCGGTTAATTTTATGCCCGGTTTGAGGCCCATATAATCCAGCGCACGCAAGATGGCTTTCCGCTTGCCTTCATCCTTGGCCGAGGCCGGATCGGGCACCGCGCCCGTGATCGGCAACACGTCCTCCGGCGAGGTGCCCCATGTCACGCAAGGCGCGATGTCGGCGGCTTTCAGCTTAATTTCCTTGTCATAACGGGCGCCTTGGTCGCTCGGCAAAGTGTTCCAGAAAGCGATAGCCCTGTCCCAATCCGCCCCTTGCGGGGCTTTCGGCTTGCCTTTCAGGTAAGCGAAAGTGGTTTCGTCGGGTGCGATGAGCCCAGCGCGCGCGCCCGCTTCGATGCTCATGTTGCACACCGTCATGCGCCCTTCCATCGAAAGGGCGCGGATCGCATCACCGGCATATTCGATCACATGGCCGGTGCCGCCCGCCGTGCCAAGCACGCCGATGATGGCGAGGATCATGTCCTTGGCCGTAACGCCGGCCATTAACGCGCCCTCGACCGCGACGCGCATATTTATCGCCGGTTGCATGATGAGCGTTTGCGTGGCCAGAACGTGTTCCACTTCCGAGGTGCCGATGCCGAACGCCAAAGCGCCGAAAGCGCCGTGGGTCGAAGTGTGGCTGTCGCCGCAAACGATGGTGGCGCCCGGCAACGTGAAGCCCTGCTCCGGACCTATCACATGCACGATGCCTTGCCGCGCGTCGTCCATCGAAAAATATTCGATGCCGAATTCGCGCGCGTTGCCGGTCAGCGCATCGACCTGAATCCTCGACTCTTCTTCCCGGATGCCCCGCGCGCGATCCGGCGTGGTCGGCACGTTGTGATCGGCGACGGCCAGCGTCGCTTCGGGCCGCCGCACCTTGCGACGCGCCGCGCGCAAGCCCTCGAAGGCCTGCGGGCTCGTCACCTCATGCACCAGATGCCGGTCGATATAAATCAGGCAGGTGCCGTCATCCTGCCGGTGGACGACATGGCTGTTCCAGATTTTGTCGTATAGCGTTTGCGGCTGCGGCATGAGCGCTCCCTCTTTCGTTAACGTAGGGGAGCGCTAGGGGCGAGGCAAGCCATGGGAAAGAAAATAATCATTAATTTACAGGGTATTATGAACCCGAGGCCGTCTCGATCTCCTTGCAATTATTAACAAAGTCGGAGCAAATGGTTTGTATTATAATAGGATAAATTTTACACCCTTCCGAGGTGCCGCAATGGCGGTTGAGCTTGGCAATGGACCGAGACAAATCCAGCTGGTGAAACCCGGCGGCGTTTCCCAGCGCGCATGGGATGCCGCCTGCGCCAAAATCCGGGCGGAAATAAACGCGGGCGCCTTCAGCCAAGCGGGCGACTCCCCCGGCAAGCTTCAGGGCGAGATACAGGCCGCGGCCGATAAAACCGCAATCGAAATCCAGAAAAAAATGGAACCCGGCAATGGCCTCTCCGGTAGCAGGGTTGCGCTCGGCACGGCGGCGGCCGGGGAAGGAACGGCCGCAGCGACGGGAACGTCGTTGATGATGGATGTCATGACCGATCAACTCATCGACGGCACGCTATTCGGGGCCGCCGAGATCAACCAAGCTTTCGGCCGGGCATTTCGCACCTTCCACTCGATACGGATGGCGAATTTCGCCGTGGCGGCGGCGGCGGTCATCGCCCCGCGGGGAGGTCTCGATTCCTCCCTTCAAGGTTCGGTCATGAAAGACATTCAGGGAGATGCCAAACTCAAAAGGGAAGTTCAGGACAGAATGGGCCGTAACGATGTCGATGGGGC
>DATKSH010000108.1:0-4429 GCA_035531735.1 Alphaproteobacteria bacterium | reverse complement strand
GAGAGAAGTTGCGTATTTTAAAAATAAGGTAGATAGCAGGGGACGCACATTAAGCGATGGACTGCAAAGGCTTAGCGGCATCTTTCAGGATGTCAAAGAAGTTCCCATTCTGCGTACCATTGGTGCCGCTATTGGTGCGGTCGCATTGGGCGCACAATATGTAGCCCATCGCACATGGACAGTGATGCGTCGTGAGGCGAAGGGTTATAGTAAATTCGAACTCCACTAAATCTTTAACCCAACCTCTTTGTCATTTTTTCGTAATTCGTCCCTTCTCCCCCGGCCCCAACGTCACGAAAATCGGGCGCCGGGCAAATAGCCGCGTGGCGGCTTGTGCGACGTCCTGTGCCGTCACCGCTTCCAGTTTCCGTAAAATCCGTTCGGCCGGGATTGGATGGCCAAAGGCCAGAATCTGGTGGCCGAGGATGTCGGCGCGGCGCATGACGCTTTCGCGGCCCATCAAAAGATCGGCGCGCGCCTGCGCTTTCGCGCAGGCCAATTCTGCCGGCGTCACGCGCCGTTTCACGTCCTTCAATTCGGCCCACACCACCGGCATCAATTCCCCGGCCCGCGCGGGGTCGGTACCGGCGTAAATCTCGAAAATGCCGGTGTCATGGAACGGAATATGGCCGGCACTAATGTGATAAACGAGGCCGCGCTTTTCCCGCACTTTCTGGAACAAACGCGAGGATGCCGTGCCGCCGAGCAAAATGCCCAGAAGCTGCACCGGGTAAATCGCCGCGCCGTGGAAGCCCGGCCCCGGAAAGCCGAGTACGATATGCAATTGCTCGATGTCGCGTTTGATGCGCAATTCGCCGCCCGTGGCGCGCGCCTTTTCCGCCTTGGCCGGCTTGCCGCGCGGCAAGCGGCCGAAATATGTCCGCGCGAGATCGACCCGTTCCTCATGCGCGATACGCCCGGCGCCGATAATGACCATATTGCCGGCATGATAATGGCGCCGGACATAATCCGTCACCGCCGCATGCGGCATTTTGGCGATTATTTTCGCCTCGCCCAAAATCGGCCGGCCTAAACGTTGGCGCGGAAAGGCAAGCCGATGCATGAGGTCGAAGGCGTGTTCTTCCGGTGTATCGAAATCGCGGCCGATTTCCTGTATAATCACATGCCGCTCACGCTCCAGCTCCCTCGGCTTGAACAGCGAGTATTGCAGCATGTCGGCGATAATTTCCATCGCGTGCCCCGCTTGCTCCGGCAACACCCGGGCATAATAGGCGGTTTCCTCGCGCGTGGTATGGGCGTTCATGCTGCCGCCGCGCTTTTCGATCGCGGCAGACAGCGCGTAGGCCGAACGCGTCTTGGTGCCTTTGAACATCATGTGCTCGGTCAGATGCGCGACGCCGTTGGCGTTCCACGGCTCGTGACGCGTGCCGACCCCGACCCACGCGCCGATCACCGTGCTTTCGGCGTCTTCCATCGTATCGCTGGCGACGCGCAGGCCGTTGGCAAGGGTAGTGACTTCGACCGTCATGTGACAATTTCCTTTTCGATGAATTGCGCGACCTTTTTTACATCCGCCGGCAAAACCGCCGTCTGTTCCGGCTTTTGCAAAAGCGCGGCCAGCGCCGGCGGCATCGGCGGTTCTGTGCCCAGCGCGCGCTTGATGGTTTCAGGGAATTTGGCCGGATGCGCCGTCGCCGGCACAATGACGGGCTCCGGTAATTCGCGCGAAAGCTTGCGTGCGACGGCAACGCCGACCGCCGTGTGCGGGTCGATAACAAGGCCGTTTTCCCGATGCACGTCGCGGATGGTCGCGAGTGTAAGTTCGTCATCGGCGCTGCCGGCGGTGAATAATTGCCGCGCGGTGGCGAGTTGCAATTTCGAAACCTCGAACGCGCCGGATTCTTGAAAACCCCCGATCGTCTCCCGCACTTTCGCACTGTCGGCATCGCACAAATCGAACAACAACCGCTCGAAATTGCTGCTGACCTGGATGTCCATGCTAGGGCTGAGGGTCGATTGCACCGGCTCCGCCTGCATGCGGCCCGAAGCGAAAAAGCGCGCGAGGATGTCGTTGCGGTTGCTGGCCACCGCCAAGCGCATGGCCGGCAAGCCGCACTTCGAGGCCGCATAGGCCGCGTAAATATTGCCGAAATTGCCGGTCGGCACGGCGAAGCTAGCCGCGCGTCCAAGCCGCGCGGTGGCGGCGAAATAATAGACCATCTGCGCGAGGATGCGTAAGGCGTTGATCGAATTGACGGCGGCGAAACGATGGCGCGCGCGCAATTCCACATCATTGAACAGCGCCTTCACGATGCGTTGGCAATCGTCGAAGGTGCCGTCGATAGCAAGGGCATGGGTGTTGGGCGCGTCGATGCAGGTCATTTGCCGGCGCTGAATTTCGCTTGGGCCTTTCTGCGGATACAGAATAAACACATCGATATTCTTGCGCCCGGCCAAGGCCGTCATCGCCGCCGATCCGGTATCGCCCGATGTCGCGCCGATCACCGTCATGCGCCCGTCGCCTTGCCCGAGAAAATACTCGAACACGCGACCCAGCAATTGCAGGGCGATGTCCTTGAAGGCCAAAGTCGGCCCGTGGAACAATTCCATCAGCCACAAACGCCCATCGATTTGCCGCAGGGGTGCTATGGCCGGATCGTCGAACGCGGCATACGTTTCCACCGCAAGCCGGTGCAGTGTTGCATCGTCCAAAGCCGGCGCGGTGAAGGGGCTCAGGACGCGCGCGGCAATGTCGGCATAGGGCAGGTCTTTCATCGCCGCGAGATCGGCGGCGGCGAATTGCGGCCATGTTTGCGGCACGTAAAGACCGCCGTCGGGCGCCAAGCCGCCAAGCGCGACGGTGCGGAAATCGGCCGCCGAGGCCATTCCGCGCGTGCTGTGATAAAGAACGGTCATCGCCGCATTGTGGCCAAGAAAACCGGCCGAAGAAAGGCCGATTTCCGCGTTTATTCGGGCTTTTCTTCGTTCTCGGCCGCGGCTTCTTGTGCGGGTTGTTGCGGCGCTTCGCGTGGATCGCGCCGCCAGCTATTGATGCCGTAAATAATCACCAGCGCATAGGCAAGGCCGAACCAGGTCAGGATATAAGCGTAATGATGATTGGGCAGCGTGACGCGCGCCTGGCCGCCAAGCGGAAACGGAGCGGGATTGGGCGTATTGTCAGCCTCCAAAACGAAAGGCAATAATTTTTTGCCCTCGGTCGCGGCCATTTGCTTGAGATTATAGCGATACCACACGCCCTTGGCGGGATCGTTAGCAGGCGCCGGCCACATGCCCGCGTGCGGCAGGCGCAAAACGCCGTGGACGGTGATGGGCCTCGAAAACTGGCTGCGCGCACGGGTGGCGGGGTCCTTGTCGGCATAGGGAATCCAACCGCGATCGACCAGCAGCTCGCGGCCGTCGGTAAGCTTCATCGGCGTCAAAACGTGATAGCCGCCATAGCCGCCGTCTTTCGACACCGCCAGCATGTAAAGCTCGCGCTCGTTTTCGAACAGGCCGGTCGCATGGGCGTTGCGGTATTCGAGCTTCGGCACGGCGGCGGCGGGGATCGATGACAAATCGATGTCGATCGCCGGTTCCTGCATGCGCCGGTGCATTTCGGCGATCAGTCCTTCTTTCCAGTGCAGGCGGTGGATTTGCCAAACGCCGAGGCCGATCAAAAGCGCGGTGGCGATCAAGGTGGCGATGGTCGCGCCGGGGCGAACGGTAAAGGTGCCGCCGAAAATACGGAAGGCGGGCGCTTTCATCACGGCACTGAAACCGGGCTCTAGCCGGCGGCCGGAATCGCCGACGCGCCGTACCAATAGACCGAAATAAACAGGAACAGCCACACGACATCGACGAAATGCCAATACCACGCGGCGGCTTCGAGGCCGAAATGGCTCTTGGCCGTGAAATCGCCGCGGTTGGCGCGGAACAGGCACACGGCGAGGAAAATGGTGCCGATCATCACATGCAAGCCGTGAAAACCGGTCGCCATGTAGAAAGTCGAGCCGAAAATGCCGCTTTTGAGGCCGAAATCGGCATGCGTGTATTCAAAAGCTTGGCAGGCGGTGAAACTGAGGCCGAGTGCTACGGTGCAGGCCAGCGCCTTGACTGCTTCCTTCTGCTTGCCTTCCTGAATGGCGTGATGCGCCCAAGTCACCGTCGTGCCCGACAGCAGAAGGATCAGCGTCATCATGAACGGCATGTCGAAGGTCGGCGTCGTATGGATGCCGGCCGGCGGCCAGATGCCGCCGATCAAGTCGGAAGGAAACAAGGCGTTGCTGTAATAGGCCCAGAAAAAAGCCGAGAAGAACATCACTTCCGAAGCGATAAAAAGCGCCATGCCATAGCGCAGGCCGATCTTGGCCACGGCCGAATGGGCTTTCTCGAAGGTGGCTTCGCGGATCACGTCGCGCCACCAGATGGCCATGATGCAAAGGACGCCGGCAAGCCCAATCAGCGGCCA
>DATKSH010000107.1:0-5666 GCA_035531735.1 Alphaproteobacteria bacterium | reverse complement strand
GGGACTCAATCAGGCGACCGTGCAAAAGCCCAATCTCAACCACGCCGAAGTCAACGCCTTTTTCTGGGTCAATGTTGCGGTCGGCGTGGTGCTGACGGGTGCCGTCTGCGCCCTTAGCCCCGTGGTCGGCTGGTATTATGGAGACCCGCGTGCGGTGCCTTTGACCATGGCGATGGGATTTTTGGTCTTCGTCGGCGCGCTCGGCAATCAGCACGGCGCGCTGTTGTCGCGCCGCATGCAGTTCGGACGGGCGGCGCTGGTCGGCGTGGTCGGTGCCATCGCCAGCCTCGCGGCCGCGATTTTGTGGGCGGTTTTCATCGGCGGTTATTGGGCGATCTATGCCGGCATGACGGCCGGCATCGTGGTGCCGGTGATCGGCGTATGGATCGCGGCGGGCTGGCGGCCAGAGTGGCCGCGCGGCGCGCCCGGCATGCGCGCGATGCTGAAATTCGGCGCCAATATCACCAGCGCCAATTTTTCCTATTTCGTCGCCAACAATCTCGACAATATCCTGATCGGCCGTTACTGGGGCGACCGCGAGCTTGGTTTTTACGACCGCGCCTACAAATTGTTGTTGTTCCCGATGCAGCGCATCGTCGCACCCCTCGGCAGCGTCCTGATCCCGGTGCTGTCGCGCCTGCACGACGATCCCGAACGCTACCGCCGCGCTTTTTTCAAGACGCTGTCGCAATTGACGCTGGCGACGTGGCCCGGCATTTTGTGGGCGATCGTCGAAGCGCCGGTTCTGGTTCCCGCCCTGCTCGGCCCGCGCTGGGTAGCGACCGCGCATTTGTTCCGGCCGCTGGCGGCGGCCAGCCTGCTCAGCATAATCAATAGCCCTCTTGGCTGGCTTCTAGTCAGCCAAGGCCGCGCCCGCGATTACGCGCGCTGGAGCTATGTCAGCGGCATCACCAGCGTTGCCGCCATCGCGCTCGGATTGCCTTACGGAGCCTATGGCGTGGCGCTCGGCCTCATGATCGTGGAATACGCCCGCACGCCGTTCCAGTTCCGCTATGTCACGCGCCGGGGGCCGATGAAAGCGAAAGACATCCTCCGCGTCATCGCGCCGCAAGCAACGGGCGGCGCGGTTTCGCTGGCGGCGCTGATGGCGTATCAGGCGTGGACCGGGAACCGGGCGCACACGCCCATGGGCGTGTACTTGATTTTGATCGGCGGCTTTACTCTGTCTTATGCAAGCACCGTACTAGTGACGCTTTTATTCCCGTCCGGCCGCGAGACGGTGAGTTTGACTATCGCTACCGCGCGCCGGTTGATCAGCGGCCGCTGAGCGCATACCCCTTACACGTAATATATAGATGACGGCGCGGCGATTTTCAGGCCGCACGCGCTTTGCCGCCCTCGTCCATCCGGCTTTGATTATCATGCAAAAAGCGACAATACGACCGTGTGACAAGAACGAATACTATCGTATAAATGCGCCGTGAAACTCTCGGTCATCGTCTGCACGCGCAACCGCGCTTATGCGATCAAGCCGTGCCTTGATTCCATCGCGCGGAGCTTGGCGCGCGCGGCGCCTATCGACGCCGAGATCGTGGTGGTCGATAACGGCTCGTCCGACGACACGCCCGCCATCGTGCGCGCATGGGTGCAGAATTGCCCGTTTCCGGTTCAGGCGCTGCACGAGCCGCGCAAAGGCGTCGCGACCGCGCGTAATTGCGCGCTGCGCGCGGCCAAGGGCGATCTCCTGGTGTGGACCGACGACGATTGCCGATTGAGCGAGGATCATATCGAAAACGCCCTGCGACACGATGCCGCCGACAGCGAACCCGTCTTGCGCGGCGGCCGCGTCGAACTTGGCGACCCGGCGGATTTGCCGTTATCAATTAAAGTGGGATTAACCATGACACGATGGAGTCATTCAATGCGCTCGGCTCGTCACGAAAGTCTCAGTAATTGCATCATCGGTTGCAACTTTGTCATGCGCCGGACCTTGGTCGAAAAGATCGGATATTTTGATGAACGTTTCGGAGCCGGGTCGGCTATTCCGGGCGGCGAAGACAGCGATTACGTCTATCGTGCCTATCTGGCCGGCGTTCCGATAGAATATGTGCCTGACATTATCGTGTTCCATCATCATGGACGGAACGACCTTATCGACGGCAACAAGCTGCTGAGGAATTACATGATCGGCAAGGGAGGTCTTTACGCGAAATACCTTTTCCGGCATCTCGATTTCTCGCGCCCGGCATGGTGGACCGTCAAGAACGCGCTGCGGGAAATACTTCATGGCAAAACATTAGACCGGTCGAAACCGGGTTTCTCGTTCCAACGTATTGCGGCCTATAACGCTCTCGGCGCGCTCAAATTTTATGCCGTTTCAGGTGTGAAACTTTGGCGCAGAAGCCAAGCATGACTTCCGTCGCCGTCATTGTTCCCTACTTCCAGAAAAAGCCCGGTATCCTCCATCGAGCGCTGGTTTCCATTCTGTATCAGCGGCTTCCAGCAGAGGTTGAGGTTGAGGTTATTGTTGTCGATGACGGTTCACCGGTTCTGGCAAAAACAGAAATCGAGGGACTTGGTTTTGGGCCGCCTTTTCACCTTTGCCTGATCGAACAGCCCAACAGCGGCGTCAGTGCCGCCCGCAACGCTGGGCTGCGGCACGTCGCGAAAGGGACGACCCATATAGCCTTTCTCGATTCCGATGACATTTGGGAACCCGATTATCTTGCGGCCGCCTTGTCGGCGCTGGGGGCCGGTTATGATTTCTTTTTCTGCGACAGCCGAAGATCGGGACACGCACAATCAATTTATTCGCGGTGCGCGTTTGGCGATTTTTTGTCGTCGCCGGCCGCGCGCGTGATCGGCGAAGGGCTTTACGAAGTCGAAAATGACGCCTTCTTCGATCATTCATTGCGCGGACGTGCATTCCGAATTCCCGCGGTCGCTTACCGGCATTCCGCCGCTCCGAGCCTGATATTCAACGAGACGTTGCGCACGGCCGGCGAGGACGATCTTTTTCTTTTCCAGCTTATCGGCAAATGCCGCCGCCTCTGCTGCTCGACGCGCGAGCTTGTTACTTTTGCGGACGGAATCAATATTTACGCCGGGAAATTCGGCTGGGACAGTCCTCATTACACATCCCAGCTTGTGGCCCATCTTCTGTCTTTTTATGCTTGGGACAGGACATTGTCGCTTTCGTCGGAAAACCGCGCGTTTCTCGCCGACCGAATAAAAAAAGTTCGTCGGCTGTTCGCTTTTCTTACTATTCGCCATATTCTCAAAGGCCGAAAGCCGGGTACGATGGAGCTTGTCGAGATGATCCGTGCCGATTCGGGATTCTGGCTCTGGTATTTACCTTGCGCGATTTACGTTTCGATTTGCTGGCCGTTACACTTGTATGATCCGCTGGAGAAATGGTGACGCGTGAAAATCCTCTTCATCACGGCACACCCTTACCTGCCGCAAATGCATGGCGGCTTGCAGAACTCGACCGACCAGCTTTGCCGGTGCCTTCGGGAACGCGGGCATAAGGTCGCGGTTCTGTGCGCCTTAACGCCGGGCGGCTGGTTCGGCTGGCGCGCGCGGATCGTCCTGCAAATCGGCAAAAGATTGCGCGGACGCAAGGCGGCGAAGGATAACGCCCTCGGCTATCCCGTGTGGCGCGCATGGTTTCCGTGGGAAGCGGTCGCCGAGGTCGCCAAATGCGAAAAGCCGGATGTGATCGTGGTGATGGCAATGCGGCAGGTGCGCATGGCGCTGGCGGCGCGGCCCTTGGACGTTCCACTGCTCATGCAAATTCAGGACGCCGAGTTCCGTCAGCATGATGGCGATTTCGGCCAGTTGGGCAAGGCCGCCTGCGTCGCCAATTCGCGCTTCACGGCGGATAAATACCGCGAGGCTTTCGGAGTCGATCCGGCGGTAATCCATCCCTTCATCGATCTCGACAAATATAAAACCGATACGACGCGCGGAAACGTCACCTTCATCAATCCGGTGTCGGAGAAAGGCGTCGAGGTTGCGTTAGCGCTCGCGCGCCTGTACCCGGAAATTCCGTTTTCTTTTGTCGAAGCATGGCCTTTGACGCCTGATCGACGTGCCGCATTAACGCAAGCGCTGGCCAGCTTGCCCAACGTCACGCTGATGCCGCCGCAGGACGACATGCGCAAAATCTATGGAGGTTGTAAAATCCTTCTGGCGCCAAGCGTGTGGGAAGAAGCTTATGGGCGCGTCATCACCGAAGCCGGCGTCAGCGGCATCCCGTCCTTGGCCTCGACGCGCGGCGGATTGCCGGAAGCGGTCGGGCCGGGCGGTGTGCTGCTCGATCCCACCGCACCGGTGGAGAATTGGGCCGCCGCCCTGCGCCGCCTATGGAACGACCGGCCTTATTACGACGCAATGGCGGCTGCGGCGCGCGCCCATGCATGGCGGCCCGAAAATACGCTTTCCTACAAAATCGATTTGTGGGAACGGGCTTTGCGCCATGCCGCCGGAACCGCAAGCTTATGACTCAGGTCGCCGTCATCATCCCCGCCCATAACGCCGCCGCCACCGTGGGGCGCGCGGTGCGTGCGGCCTTGGCGGAACCGGAAGCCATCGAGGTGATCGTGGTCGATGACGCCTCGGTTGACGAGACGGCAACGACCGCACACGCGGCCGATGACGGTTCGGGGCGGCTTAAAATTCTCACCGAACCGCGCAATGCCGGGCCTTCGGCCGCGCGCAACCGCGCGATCCGGGAAAGCGTCGCGCCGTGGATCGCCGTCCTCGATGCCGACGATTTTTTCCGGCCGGGACGGCTTAAAAATCTTCTCGCTTATGCCGATAAAGCCGACCTGATCGCCGACGATGCCGGGCGCGTGGATGTCGCCGGCATCGAAGGCCCATGCCAAAGCCTGCTCGGCGAAACGCTGGCCGCGCCGCGCGCGGTGAGCTTCGCGGAATTCGTGACATCCAACGTCACCGACCGCAAACGGCCGCGCGGCGAGATGGGATTTTTGAAGCCCCTGATGCGGCGCGGCTTCCTCGCCGCGCATAGCCTGAATTACCGCGAGGATTTGCGCCTCGGCGAGGATTACGAGCTTTATGCCCGCGCGCTGGCGCAAGGCGCGCGCTTTTTGCTGGCGCCGGGGCAGGGCTATGTCTCGGTCATGCGCGCGGATTCGCTGAGCGGAAACCATACGCCCGAGGATTTGCGGCGCCTTCGTGACTGCGACGCGGCGCTGACGCGGATGCCCGGCCTTACGGACGCCGACAAGGCTGCCCTGCGCCGGCATTACCTGAGCGTCGATGGACGGCTGCAATGGCGGCTTCTGATCGAGGCGGTCAAGGCGCGCGATCCTTACGCCGCCGCGCTCGCCTTCCTGCGCCCTTACCCGGTGCCGTTTTATGTGCTGGCGCGGCTCGCGGAACAAATGATCCTGCGCGGCGCGAAAAAACTGAAAGGGCAAAGCCGATGACCGCCGCGCGCCGGCCTTCCATGGTGATTCCGTTTCTTGAAGGCGCCTTGGCGCTGGCGCTGCTGTTCTATGCCGATCACCGCGCAGTCGCCGATTTGTTCGCCGCGTGGCAAACCAAGGAATATAGCCACGGAATTTTAATACCCTTGGTCGCGCTGCTGCTGGCGTGGCACCGGCTGGCGGAGGTGCAGCCCATCGCGCGCCCATCGTGGCTCGGCGTCGGTTATCTCGCCGTTAGCGCCGCGTTGC
>DATKSH010000106.1:0-3036 GCA_035531735.1 Alphaproteobacteria bacterium | reverse complement strand
CAATGCCCTGGGTCGCCGTCCGGCCGTTCAGGCCGAGCCGACGAAGCTTCGCGTGCACGACCTGCAGATGGATCTCATCCGCCGGCACGTCGAGCGCAATGGACAGACCATTGACTTACAACCCAAGGAATTCGAGCTGCTTGAACTCCTGATGCGCAATGAAGACCGGGTGGTCACCCGCACCATGCTTCTGGAGCGCGTGTGGGGATTTCATTTCGACCCGAAGACCAGCGTGGTCGAGACTCATATCAGCCGGCTGCGGGGCAAGATCGACAAGCCATTTGCAGTTCCGCTTCTGCATACGGTTCGCAACATCGGCTACTCCCTGCATGCGCCTCGCTAATCTCTACCGCAGCACGCCATTTCGCCTCGCGCTGGCCTTCGCGGTGTTGTTCGTCTGCGCTTTCCTGCTGTCCGGATTAGCCGCCTTCGATCTCATCAAGAAGGAGTTGAACGCCCGCTACGATAACCGCACCAAAGAGATGTTCAGCACTATTGCCCAGGCTTACGCCGACAGCGACATCCAGGACGTCATCGATGCGACGCGGGCCCATATCGCCGCGACATCCGGGCAGCGCAGCCTGTTCTTGCTGCAGGCTCCCGATGGGCGGGCGCTGGCGGGCAATGTCGCACCCGGGTCCGTCCCCGAAGGCTGGTCGGAGCGGCCGGGCTCCGACTTCGGGATCAAGGGCGACTATAGCTACCGGCTTTATTCCGGGAAGGTTGGGCCCGATAATCTGGTCGTCGGCACCAGCAACGAAGAGACGGAGGAACTCATCGAGATCGTCGCCGGCAGCTTCGGCTGGGCCTCGATCGTGGTCATTTTGCTCGCCGTTGCGGGGGGCGCGCTGCTTGCCTCGCGCGCCCAGCGGCGCCTGGACGCGGTGGGCGACACAATGGCGCGCGTTTCCCACGGCGAACTCGCGGCCCGCATCCCGTTGCTCGGCCGGGGCAATGACGACCTCGATTTACTGTCGCGTGAAATCAATGACGCACTGGAACGGCTGTCGGCTGCGGTAGAAAGCATGCGCCAGGTCAGTAGCGACATCGCCCACGACCTGAAGACGCCGCTCAATCATCTCAAGATGACGCTGGAAGATGCCCGTCTGAAGCAGGATCGCGGGTTGCCGGTCGCGGAGGAATTGGAATCGCTTGCCGAGGAGGTTGGTGCCATCAATCAGACCTTCGAAGCGCTGCTACGGATCGCGCAAATCGAATCTGGTGCGCGCAAGGCGCGGTTCACACGGATCGATCTGAACGAAATATTTGCGACGCTGGCCGAGGTGTATGGCGATGTCGCGGAAGATGCGGGCGACGCGCTGGTATGGACATCCGATGCGAACGCCGAGGCGCTGATCTCCGGCGACCGCGAATTGCTCACCCAGATGTTTGCCAATCTGATCGAAAATGCCATTCGGCATTGCCCGCCGGGCGCCATCATCCGGTTGAACGTCACAACCAGCCGTGACCGCATCGATACCGTGGTGGTAGATAACGGGCCGGGAATACCGGCGGAGGAGCGCGACAAGGTATTCCGCCGCCTGTACCGCCTGGAGAAGAGCCGCACCTCGCCCGGCACCGGGCTTGGTCTCAGCACGGTCAAGGCCATTGCCGAGTTGCACGACGCGGTGATCGCGTTGACGGACGCCGCGCCGGGACTCCGGGTCACCATTTCCTTCCCTCGCCTGGGAGGTCCATCCGGCGAAGCCGCAAGGCTTCACCTGACCGGATCGTAATAGAGCAAGCTCACGGAATTTGGCACATACCTGAGGCGCGGGCGCGCGCCCGGTTTCGCGGGCGGCGACTCCTTGGCAACCGTGCCCGTCACCGTGAACAGGCGGCCTGTTTTGGCATCGATCGCCATGGTACGGGCGCCGAGCGCGGTCTTGATGGTTTCGACCGACACAAAATGATCGGCATCCTTCTCCCGGATCACGCTCAGCGTGCCGTCCCCGTTGGAGCTGAAAACGAGCCGCCGGAGCGGATCGAACGCGGCGCCGTCGCTGAAGCCGCCGATCGGTAAGGTTGCGAGATTAGCGCCGGTGTCCGCGTTGATCACGACCATGACCTTATTCGCACAGGTGGCAAACAAACGCCGTGTGGCGCGGTCGATTGCGATTCCATGCGGCTTCCGGCACGCCGGCATCGGCCAATGGGCGACCACCTTGTTGGTGCGCGCATCGATCTTGACGATCTCATGCTTTTCAACGCCGTTGACAAATAATGTGCCTTTACCGTCCGCCACGCCCGGCTCCAATCCCGCCCCGACCTTTATGGTGGTGATGGCGGCATTTGATTTCGGATCGATGACAGTGATCGAGCCGCTGTCGCCGTTGATGACATACACATGGCGGGTCACCGGCTCATAGATGATGGCGTCGGCATCCGCCGCCGCCGGAATGTCTTTGACGGTCTTTAAGGAGTACTGATCGAAGGCGATTGCTAGGCCGCGCTTGCCGTCGTCGGTGTAGCCGCGCGTCCCTTCCGCCGGGATGGCGATGCCGTGCGTGCCGCCGGGAATGGGCCCGATCTGGCCGATGACTTTCGCTTTCTTTTCATCGACCACCGTCACATGGTCGCCATGCGCGACATAGATGCGATCATGTGCCGGATCAAAGTCGACAAAATCCCACCGTTCGCCCGGACCGAGAGGAACCATTTTCATCAGGTGGTACGCCGGCGCTTGTGAGGTGGCGGCCTGCACCGCCGGAGCCGCGCCCCATGCGAAAAGCATGCTTGAGCACAAAAGAACACCGGCGATCTTTGCGGCCGTCTTTTCCAATCGATTGGTCATGCGATTCTCCGTACACAAGGTACACAAAGATGAACGACGACACTGAAGCAAGAGCATGTCCCGAATGAAGCCGTTAGGCGATATTTTCACCTTACAATTTTGTAAGAAGGGCGGTGTTAAGCAACATTTCCGGCTGACGTGCATTCTGACAAAACGGTAAGTTGCCTGCCAAGACGGCGTAAGTTTTCGCCGCTATGCATGGCGCCGTGAAGCTGATTCGTCGTGAAGCTGCCGCCGAACTT
>DATKSH010000105.1:0-5909 GCA_035531735.1 Alphaproteobacteria bacterium | reverse complement strand
CGCCGGCCCCGGCCGTCGTTTTCATCCCGCGCCGCTGGAAAAACCCTATGGGCGCGGGGTCAATTTTCAGGTCAACGTCAGCGATGTCGACGGGCTTTATGCGCGCGTGCGTAAGGCCGGATGCCCGGTCATAATTCCTCTTGAGGAACGTTGGTACCGCCGGGACGATCGCGAACTTGGCAACCGCCAATTCGTGGTCGCCGATCCCGATGGCTATCTGTTGCGTTTCTTTGAGGATTTGGGCCAACGGCCCCTGAGCAAAAAAGGTTAATCATGGAAATCTTTCCCGCCATCGATTTGCAGCAAGGCCAATGCGTGCGGCTGACGCAAGGCAATTTCGAGGCCGCGACGGTTTACGATTCCGACCCGTTGCGCGCGGCGAAGACCTTTTTCGAGGCCGGCGCGCGCTGGCTGCACGTGGTCGATCTCGACGGCGCGCAGGCGGGCGACACGCGCCAGATCGACCTCATCACCCGCCTTGCCCAGCGCGCCTTGCTGCGGCTGCAAGTGGGTGGCGGCATCCGCGATGAGGCGGCAATCGAGCATTTGCTCGGCTCCGGCGTCGCGCGCGTGGTCATCGGCAGCCTCGCGGTCAAGAATCCGCCGCTGGTCAAGGAATGGCTCACGCGCTTCGGGCCCGAACGCATCGTCATCGCCTTCGACGTCTGCTTCGACGAGAAAAAAGAACCGGAGGTGGTCACGCATGGCTGGCAGAGCGGCAGCCAGAAATCGTTATGGGAAGTGCTCGGCGCTTATAAGGGCAGCGGGTTGCGCACCATCCTTTGCACCGACGTGACGCGCGACGGCATGCTGGCCGGCACCAACCACGCGCTTTATTTCGCCCTGCGCGCGCGCCATCCGCAAATCGACGTGCTGGCGTCCGGCGGCGTCAACGGCTTGGCCGATTTGCGCGCACTGGCCCATATCGGCGTCGCCGGCACGGTGGTCGGCAAGGCGCTTTACGAAGGGCGCGTCGATCTCGGTGAGGCCATTCGCACTTTCGCGTCGCCGAAAGCGGGGACCGAGGCCGGTTAGGGGATTATTTCAAGCGCCGTCCGCCGACCCGCACCGGCCGCTCGGCGTAATTTCCCAAACTTATCATGCGATCGTAAATCACCAATGCACCGGCGACACCGACATTGACGCAGAATTTGGCCGGGATTTTCACCACATGCGCGCAGCGCTTGACCAAAGCCGGCGACAGGCTGCCCTTCTCCGGCCCCAGCACATAGGCCGCGCGCAAGGGATGACGGAAGCTCGGCAGGTCGGCGGCCTCGTCGAGCAGTTCGATTCCGACCAGCGTGCAATCCTTCGGCAGGGTAAATTCGCCGAGATTTTTATAGGCATAGAACGGCAGATGGATGTCGGCATGGGACGTATCCGAGGATTTGACCTCGGCGTAACTAACGGCCGCATCGATGGTGAAGAAAAAGCTTGCACCGAAGGCATGCGAGGTTCGCACGAGATTGCCGAGATTGAATCCCTTGCTGATGCCCTCGACGCCGATGCCAAAATAACCGCGCATGAGTTATATCTAGCCCGAATGGACTTACCGGCGCAATTCGGTTAAAACGCCCTTCCCGGTTGTCGTCATGGCCGTCCCCGGACTTGGTTCGGGGATCAGCCCGGCCATCCACGCTGTAATAAAGACGTGGATGCCCGCGCCGAGCGCGGGCATGACGCTCCATTCGCAGAGTCCGCCCATGCCCTTCGACGACGCTAAAATCTTCGACAAAAAACGCTACAAGCACTGGGTTGACGACCATGTGCGGTTCAGCGACCTCGACGCGCTCGGTCATACCAACAACAATGCCATCGGCCAGTTTTTCGAGAACGCGCGCGCGGTTTTGTTCATGGAAGTGACGCCACAATGGCCCTACCGCGACCAGATTTTCGTGCTCGCGCGCATCGCCATCGATTACCGGCACGAGCTGCATATGCCCGCGCAGGTGCGGGTTGGCACATCGGTGACCGGCTTCGGCCGCACCTCGATGCGGATGGCCAGCGCGCTTTTTCACGGCGAGATCGGCATCGCCTATGCCGAAACCGTGTCGGTGCTGATCGAGGAACATTCGCGCCAGCCGGTCGAGATACCGGCGGATTTAAGGAAGATTTTGGCCGCTTACGCCGTGATCTAACGTTTCTCGCGCCGTTGCGCGATCGGCTGGGTAAATTGCGGCTCGACGTCCCACGGGAAATAGATCCAGGTGTCCTGGCTTACCTCGGTGATGAAGGTATCGACCAAGGGGCGGCCGGCCGGCTTGGCATAGATAGCGGCGAAATGTGCCTTGGGCAGCAGCTTCTTCACCACTTCCGCCGTGCGACCGGTATCGACCAGGTCGTCGATGACCAGCCAGCCCGCACCGTCGCCGACGCCGGCCGGCGGCTTGACGATCTTGGCCTCGTCAGCCGGACGCGGATTGGCGTCGTCGGGATGATAGCCGACGACGCAGACCGTCTCGATCACGCGGATGTCGAGTTCGCGCGCGATGATCGCCGCCGGCACCATGCCGCCGCGCGTGATCGCCACCATGCCCTTCCACGGACCCAGTTCGACGAGGCGCCACGCGAGGGCCTTGGCGTTGCGATGCAATTCGTCCCAACCGACGGGAAAATGCTTGTGCGGGCCGGGTGCATTGGCCATGGGCGTCACCAGTTTGGAAAGGCTTCAGGTTGCCAGAGGCTGCAAGCGCGCGCAACCTCGTGGGCCCTGACAAAGAAAAAGCCGGGCCTTTGGCGGGCCCGGCTTTTCGAATACGCGAAACCCGCTCAGGGAGGCGTCAGCCTTTGCGGAACGCCCATGCCGGCCGGTGCGCCCATCGGGGCGGCGGCGCCCATCGGTGCTTCCGACGGCATATGCACGTCGATGCCCATTTGCTTGAGCCGGTCGATGATTTCCCCGGCTCCCTTGTCGCCCTTGCGTGATAGCTTCAGCGTTCCGACCGCCAGCGCGTTGAATTGCTCGCGGATGTGGGAAACGCCCTCAAGCTGCTTGTCCTGCCCGGCGATGGCACTGTGCATGTCGCTGCGGGCTTGCAGGACCTGCGAAAACTGGAACGCCAAAGTCAGGAATAACACAAAACCGATCATGCCGACCGCCAGAAGGACATTGGCGGTGGTTACCTTGCCGTTGTTAAGAAAAAACATGGATCACTCCTTTACGGTTCGTGCCGATCTCATTCCCTACCCTTGGCCGGCTTATCCGGCTTGGCGGGATTTTTGATCATGATGCCTTGTTCTTTGAGCAGGTCGCGGATTTTATTGTCGTCGTCGCGCACCGCCGTTTGCGCGAGGGCTTGCGCAAGATTCTGGTTCAGGCGGCCGAGATTGTCGCCCTGATTAATTTCCTGCTGGCGGTCCATCAGTTTGTGTTGCAGGGAGTGGTTGTTGTCGATCAGCACCACGTTGGCGATTAACAAAAGAAGGGCAAGGACACCGAAAACGACCGACGTCCAGTAGAGGGCTTTTTCGTCCATCGGATACTCCATGACAAGGCAAGCGCAGGGGCTTGGGATAATGTCAGCGATTTCGCCAATTACCATCGAACTCGTTGATTCGCAATTTGTATACTACTATCTTGCGATCGTTAAAAGACGGAAGAGAATCGGTTCGATGAAACAGGCCAAAAGTTCGCCGGCATATTTTCGGTTTCGGTATGAATAAATTTCTCGCGATTGCCTGCGCGGCGCTGGCCGTTTTGACGACGGCGCCGCTTGCCGCGCACACGGCCGAACGGGCCACCCACGATCCCCTCACGGCCATCAGCGGCATCTGGTACACCCAAAAGCATGAAGGCGGCATCCAGCTTTATCCGTGCGACGGCAAAATTTGCGGGCGTTTTTACTGGCTTAAGGACGATTCGCCGGCGCGAGTCGCGCGCGACCGCCACAATCCCGCACCCGCCATGCGCCGGCGCCCCTTATGCCTGATGCAATTCATGGGCAACTTCACGCCCGACGGGCACGGGCATTATACCGGCGGCTGGATCTATAACCCCGAAGACGGCAATACCTATGACGCGCAAATGACCTTGGCCAACCGTAATACGTTAAAATTGCACGGCTACCTGTTGTTGCCGGCGCTGGGCCAGGATCGCACCTGGCATCGCGCCCATAAGATCCGCCGCTGCACCACCGCCGGCGATTGATTCGGGCGGAGCGGTTGACTTTAACGGCATGGGCTGCCAAGCAAGCCGCGTCGGGTTGACCCGAACCGCGAATGCTTCATGAACGCCGCTTATCTTTCGATCGCCCTTGTCGTTATCGCGGCCGTCATCTTCGATTTCATCAACGGCTTTCACGACGCCGCCAATTCCATCGCCACCATCGTCGCCACAAGGGTTTTGAAGCCGCTGCACGCGGTGATGTGGGCGTCGTTCTTCAATTTCCTCGCCCTCTTCATCTTCGGCACCGGCGTCGCCGCCACGGTCGGCAGCGGCATGATCGCCCTCAATATGGTCACGCCGACTGTGATCCTTGCCGGGTTATGTGGCGCCATCGTCTGGGGCCTCATTACATGGTGGCTCGGCTTGCCGACCAGTTCTTCGCATGCACTGATGGGCGGCTATGCCGGTGCGGCGATGGCCAACAGCGCGATTTTGCACGGCTGGCGCGCGGCTTACGATCCGATCATCGCCAGCGGCTGGGTGTGGGTGATCGCCTTTATCGTGATCGCGCCGGTGATCGGATTGTTCCTCGCCGAAATGTCGATGAAAATCGTCGGCTTTCTGACGCGCAAGCGGCGGATCAAGAAGCCGGATTTGTGGTTCGGGCGCATGCAGATGTTTTCCTCGGCTTTTCTCAGCCTCATGCACGGGGCCAATGACGCGCAGAAAACCGCCGGCGTGATCGGTGGCGCCTTGGTGACGGCGGGCGTCACCACGCATTTCACGATCCCGATATGGGTTTTGATTTTGTCCTATACCACCATGGGACTCGGCACGCTGGCGGGCGGCTGGCGCATCGTCAACACCATGGGGCGGAAATTGACGCGCCTCCGGCCGGCCAGCGGTTTTTGCGCGGAAAGCGCGGCGGCGCTGTCGATTTTACTGGCCACGCTTTTGAAATTGCCGATTTCGACCACCCATCCGACGACCGGCGCGATTGTCGGCGTCGGCGCGGCGCGCAGCATCAGGATGGTGCGCTGGAAAGTAGCGCGCGATATTTTCTGGGCATGGGTTTTGACCATGCCGGCGGCGGCGGCGATGGGCGCGCTGGCGATGGGGATTGCTTTATGGAGCGGCGCGTGAGCGCCTAGCCCTGCGCCTTTTGAGGCGCGGGTGCTTGCCGGCGCAAGTCAGCGGCATGGGCGATGATGCGGTCTATATTACCGCGATTCCAGAAATGTTTGAGCGCCGGCGCGCGGCCGGTAAGCGAGGCCTCGGCAGCGCGCGACGGATGGCGAATGATGCCAAGCTGATCGCCAAGCGGCTTGTCCCAGTCGAAGCGCGTCAAGGCCGGCACGTCGGAAAAATTCTTGTCCCACCACGCATTGGTATCGCTTAGCACGCAGGCGCCCATGGCGAGGCCGCAAACGATGCGCTCATGCACATGGTCGCGGGCGTAGGGGCTGGTGTTGCAGACGAATTGGGTTTGCTCATAGAGCGGGAAAGATTGATGCATCGGCAGGGCCGGCCGGAATTCGGCGCGCGCGCCTTCACGGGAGATAAAATCCCAGCCTCCGCCCACGATCACCGCGCCCTCCTGCATCTTGAGCCATTCGACGAAGTCGATAGCGCGCTTGCGGCGGATATAAAGATCGATCTTCTGCACCACCGTCCAGAACGGGGTCTTGCACACCAGATCGCCATGGCCGGTGGCGTTGAACAAATCGCGCACCAGATCGCAGATCAGCAAGTTGGGATCGGCCACCGTGCGCGCGAGGATGTCATGCACGCCTTCCTGCAGCAC
>DATKSH010000104.1:0-2033 GCA_035531735.1 Alphaproteobacteria bacterium | reverse complement strand
GGTCTTTTGCATGCGCGATGGAAAACAGTTCCCAAAATTGCACGGCGCCGAGACTGGGCTCGGCCAGCTTGTTGGCCAGCACGAAGCAGAGTGAATCCGAAAAGCTTTTGTGTCCGACGATGGAAGCATACAGATAGCTTGCCAGCAAAGGGTTCTGCGCCTGCTGCGCGCGTGCTTCCCGGCGCATGAGAGGCCAGAGAGAGGCCGCGGTTTTCCTCATGCCGCTTTTCCTTCCAAGCGCGCGCGGGTGCGCGCGGGGCCGATGATCGGCAACAGGGCTTTCATCTCCGGCCCGTGATCGAGGCCGGTAAGCGCGAGGCGCAGGGGCATGAACAAATCCTTGCCCTTGCGGCCGGTTTTGCTTTTCACCGCGTCGGCCCACGCGCCCCAACTGTTTTCGTTCCACGGCTCCGGCGGCAAAAGCCCGGCGGCGTCGCGCGCGAAGGCGGCATCGGCGATGATGGGCGTGATCGGCCCTTGCGCCACCTGCCACCATTGCGCGATGTCGCCGAGTTTCATGATATTTGCGCGCACGGCATTCCAGAAATTCTCGTCGATGTCGCCGAGGCCCATTTCCTTCAAACGTTCGCGCAAGTTGGCGAACGGCGTCATGTGGAGGATTTTGGCATTGAGCGCCTGCAAGTCGGCCATGTCGAATTTCGGCCCCGAATGGGAGATTTTGCCGAGATCGAAAGCGCGCGCGAGTTCAGCCAGAGCAAGATGCGGGCCCACCGGCTCCGACGTGCCGAGCCTCGCCAAAAGCGAATTAATCGCCATCGGCTCGATTTCCATATCGCCCCGCAAACTGGCGATGCTGAGGGTGCCGAGGCGTTTCGACATCTCGATGCCACTGGCGGTGACGATCAAGGGGAAATGGGCGAATATCGGCGGCGGTTTATCCGTAAGCGCTTGCCAGATCTGGATTTGCACGGCGGTGTTGGTGACGTGATCCTCGCCGCGAATGACGTGGGTGATGCCCAGTTCAACGTCATCCACCACCGAGGAAAAGGTATAAAGCGGTACGCCGTCTTCGCGCACCAGAACCGGGTCCGACAAAGCCGAGGTCGGAAAATGTTTTTTGCCCTGAATGGCGTCGTCCCATTCCGCGTCGCCGTCCAGCCTGAAACGCCAGTGCGGTTTTTTGCCGGCGGCGATTAACCTTGCGCGTTCGGCGTCGCTTAGTTTCAGCGCCGCGCGGTCATAGACGGGGGGCAGGCCGCGGCCCAACTGCGTTTTGCGTTTGAGGTCGAGCTCGGCCTGCGTTTCGAAGCAGGGATAGGCGCGTCCGGCCGTTTTCAGCCTTTCCAGCGCCGCGTCGTAATGCTCCAACCGGTCGGATTGGCGCGCGAAGCGATCCCAATTGAGGCCCAGCCAGTTGAGATCGCCCTCGATGGCATTGGCGAATTCCACGGTCGAGCGGTCGCGGTCGGTGTCGTCGAGCCGCAGCATGAAAGTGCCGCCGTACCGGCGCGCGAACAGCCAGTTGAACAAAGCCGCCCGGATATTGCCGAGATGCAGCAATCCGGTGGGCGAGGGAGCAAAACGCACGGCGACGGTCATGTATCTGTTTTAGCAGCACTTTTGCGAATGCGAAAGCCCATGCGGATGTGAAATGCCGAGGCGTTTGTTGCTTACGGAAGGGATATAATGGCGGAAGTGCCATTACGGGAGGATGAAACAAGGAAAGAGAGGACATATGGCGCGCATTTTATTGTTGGAAGATGACAAACGTGCCCGCGAAACTTTCGTGGATGCGTTTAAACTAATGGGCCATGAATCCGTGGCATGCGCCGGGGTCCGAGACGCCATTGCCGAATATGACGGGAACGGCAGGGTCGACATTATCGTTTCCGATTTGAATCTCGAAAACACAAGGGATAAAGGCGGTTTTCGTTTCTTTGAACATGTCGATGGGAAGGATCCATGGCAGGCTTTTATTATGATGACGGGCAATCCTGAATTGCTCTCCGACGAAGAGAAGAAAAAACTGGCCGGACATGGTGCTGTTTTGCTTGGGAAACCCTTCGGATTTG
>DATKSH010000103.1:0-4759 GCA_035531735.1 Alphaproteobacteria bacterium | reverse complement strand
TTAGGGATAGCAACGCCTGCATAGCAATATTTTAGCATCGTGCCACCAACTCACATTATTGAGCCAACCGCAAGATGGACTACGCAGTACGATACGACCCCAATAATGATAATCATACGGATGGGTTACTAGAACGTCTGTGTGAACTGCGAAGCCGTAATCTTACTCTTCCCCGCGGTCGCGCCGTTGCTATCGCCAACCTGAGTGATGAGTTGTTCCAGACAACTCTGGTATGCGGGGACCTTAATGGCCGGCAAGATGCGGTCAAAGGCATGGCCATAAGCACCTTTGCCGATGCAGCCGCAGGCAGAATGCTTTTCCTTGAAAGCCTGTTCGTAACTGAAATGGCGCGGCGTCAAGGCTGCGGCCGCATGCTTATCGATAGCGTTCTTATTCATGCTCTTAATTACAAAGAACGAAGCGGCGGGTTGAACGGCCTCGCTTGGGAAATGGGGCGTGATGATAAAACCGCTGCTCTTTTTTGTGCCAGCATTGATTCTTCATTTTCCGTAAGAAATCTGAATAACGCATGGCACCTTTCTGAAAGGCAATGCGCCAATCTTGCCGCGACCGAAGAGCCTCGCGCCGAACTGGCCACCCGTGAGAATTTAACAGCTATTTCAAGAACATTGCGGGATCAACCGGATGTGGATATGGGGCGTCTGTCCGATATAATCCGAGAGCAGGGATACAATCGCGCCAATCCTTTCATCGTTTATGCGCAAGATGGAAGCTTTCTTATCGCTTCCAGAACTTTTTCCGTTTTCCCGGCTTCGATGAGAATCGACGCCCGAGTCCATCACATGGGCGATATATGCTCTCTTATTCGCGGGGCCGCTCAACAAATCACACGGCGCGGCTGGCGCGGCCACATGCACATTGAATTAAGCAACAATGTTCTCAATCTCGAACGGGAAGATCTTTTCCGCGAGAAGAGAAAAGCGGAAATGGCCGCGCACGATTTGAAAAATCAATTGGGTGCGGAAATATTGGTCGATGATAGCGAAATGGTTCCTTACCAAATTACCGGAAGAGAATTTTATGCCGACGTCATACTTGCCGTTACTCGATCGCCCCAGATTCCTCTAACGGCCGGCGCGAGGCAGCGCATAATGGACGCTGCTAGTACGCACGATTTGCCTTTCCCCGGAACGACTTAAACTTCTCAAACAGAATTGCATGGTCGTCTTGGCTATCGGGCATTGGGTGATAGCAACGCCTGCATAGTAATATTTTTTATCTCCCCACACTCACATACCTAACCCCCGCCGCCGCCATATCCTCCGGCCGGTAGATGTTGCGCAGATCGACCACGACCGGCGCCTTCATAAGCGCCTTGATGCGCGCCACGTCCAGCGCGCGGAACTCGTTCCATTCGGTGAGGATGGCGGCGGCGTCCGCGCCTTCCATCGCCTGGTAGGCCGAGCTGCACCACGCGACATCCTTCAACAGCTTCTTCGCTTCCTCCATGCCGGCGGGATCGAAGGCGCGCACGCGGGCGCCGGCCGCCTGCAACGCCGGGATCACCTCGAGGCTCACGGAATCCCTCATATCGTCGGTGTTGGGTTTGAAAGTGACGCCGAGAATGGCGACCACCTTGCCTTGCGCCGCGCCGCCCATGGCATCGATAATCCGCGCCGCCATGGCTTTTTTGCGCGCGTCGTTAACCGCGACCGTGGTTTCGACGATCCGCAACGGCGCGCCCGCGTCCCGCCCGGTCTTGACGAGGGCCAGCGTATCCTTCGGAAAGCACGAGCCGCCATAGCCCGGCCCGGCATGCAGGAATTTCGCGCCGATGCGCTTGTCCAATCCCATGCCCTTGGCGACCACCTGCACGTCGGCGCCGACCTTCTCGCACAAATCGGCGATCTCGTTGATGAAGGTGATCTTGGTCGCCAGGAAGGCATTGGCCGCGTATTTGGTCAGCTCCGCCGTCTCGAGCCCGGTCAAGACCATCGGCGTTTCGATCAAATAAAGCGGGCGATAAAGCGCCTTCATCACCTCGGCGGCGCGTTCGCTTTCGCAACCGATGATGACGCGGTCGGGGCGCATGAAATCGCCGATCGCCGAGCCTTCGCGCAAAAATTCCGGGTTGGAGCACACGTCGAATTCCTTGCCCAACGTCAATTTCGTATTGGCTGCGCGGATAATGCGCGCAATTTCGCGGCCGGTGCCGACCGGCACGGTCGATTTGGTGACAATCACGGTATAGCGCGAAAGATGCGCCGCGATTTCCCGCGCCACATCGAAAACGTAAGTGAGATCGGCATAGCCGTCGCCGCGCCGCGCCGGCGTGCCGACGGCGATGAACACCGCCTCGGCCCCGTCCATGGCGGCGGCCAGGTTTTCCGCGAACGACAGCGTGCCGCGCGTGAGGTTTTTCTTCACCAGCGCGTCGAGACCCGGTTCGTAAATCGGAATCTCGCCTTTCCGTAAAGATGCGACACGTTGCGGGTTTTTATCGACGCACGCGACCTCGACGCCGAATTCGGCGAAGCACGCCGCCGAGACAAGGCCGACATAGCCGGCGCCGATGATGGTGATTTTCATGTGCGGCCTTTATGAAGCTGCTAGCTGTTAGCTGTTAGCTGTTAGCAAAAACAATGCCTAAAAGCTAATAGCTAACAGCTAACAGCTAACAGCTAACAGCTTCTTGAGGGCTTCCCGCACTTTCGCCCCTACTTCCGGATTGGCAAGCGCAAAGGCGATATTCGCCTCGATAAATCCGACCTTGTCGCCGCAATCGTAACGCGTGCCGGCATAGCGCACGCCGTGGAACGGCTGGCGGCCGATTAATCCCGCCATGCTGTCGGTCAACTGGATCTCGCCGCCCGCGCCGGCGCGCTTTTTCTCAAGCTCGGCGAAAATCTCCGGCTGCAAAATATAGCGCCCGATGATCGAAAGCGTCGAAGGCGCCTTGGCCGGTTCCGGCTTTTCCACTAATCCGCGCACCTTCGCCAATGTGCCGTCGTCGCTTTCGACATCGAGGATGCCGTAACGGTTGGTTTGCTCGCGCGGCACATCGACCACGCCGGCCAAATTGCCGCCGACTTTGTTATAGGCCTCGATCATCTGCGCGAGGCACGGTTTTTCGGCCAGCACCACGTCGTCGGCCAAAAGCACGGCGAACGGCTCGTTATCGACCAGATGGCGCGCACACCACACGGCATGGCCCAAACCCAAAGGCTCGCGCTGGCGCGTGAACAGCAACTGGCCGGAATCGATCTCGGTGGTGTCGAGCAACGCCAGCGCTTCCTTTTTGCCGCGCGCCTCCAGCGAGCGGCGCAAATCGTTGTTGCTGTCGAAATGATCCTCCAGCGCACCCTTGCCGCGCGCGGTGACGAAAATGAATTGCTCGATGCCGGCCGCGCGCGCTTCATCGACCGCGTGCTGGATCAAGGGCCGATCGACCAGCGTCAGCATCTCCTTCGGCATCGCCTTGGTGGCGGGCAGGAATCGCGTTCCTAAACCGGCGACCGGAAACACGGCTTTGCGGATGGGCTTGGTGGTCATGTGAACTACCGGAAAGTTGGTAAAAAGGGCCTAGGGGCTAGGGGCTAGGGGCTAGCAAAAAGGCCGAGCATTAGGCTTTTCCGGCTCGCAAAAGTCATGATTTTTCCCTAGTCCCTAGCCCCTAGCCCCTAAATCCTAGCTCCTCTAAACCGTCCCCGGCGGCAAGGCAACGGCGCTTTTCACCGCATCGCAAATTTCTTCCAGCGAAAAGGGCTTGGCGATAATGCGGTGAACCAGCGCGTCGAGGTTATGGGCGCGCATGCGCTCCTGCGCATAGCCGGAAATCATTACGATGCGCAAGTCGGGATAAAGCCGCACCGCCTTCAACGCCAAAGCGATGCCGTCCATGTTGGGCATCACGATGTCGGCCACCAGCACCGCGAAGGTGCCCTTGGCCAGCGCGTCGAGCGCCTGCTGGCCGTCGGCGGCCGCCTCGACCTTATGCCCGACCCCGGCCAGCGAACGGGTGATAAACTCGCGCACGGCCGGGTTGTCTTCCGCCACCAACACGCGCACGCCTTGGTCTTTCTGGTCGTCGGGCGGCGGATTAAGGGGCATGCTCGGGTTCCACGAAACTCAGTTTGACGGCGGCAACGGTGCCGGCCGGCGCCGTGATGGTCGACGAAAACGGCAGCGACTCGCCGCCCGCCACCATAGCCGCCGGCGCCGCGATCTTCCAGCTTTGCATGGCCTCGCCGCCGGCGCCGATCGCCACGGCCACCATAACGGGAATCGCCACGCTTTTGGGAGTGCCGTTGCTGATTTTGCCCTCGACCGCCAGTTGGATCAACCCGCCGTTGAATTCCAGTTCCGAATGCACGTCGTCGAGCTTGAGCCCTTCGCCCGGATGGTTAACGGCGAGGCCGAGCCGCCCGTAAATGCCCTCCAGCCACGGATAATCGCGGGCCAGGCGATCGCGCCCCATGACCAGCCAGCCCGCCAGCGCGCCGGTCAAGATAAGGATGACCATGCCGGCCGCCATGCGCCGAAATGAAATGGTGGGAGATGGCGGCGGCTCTTCGGCAACCCGCGGCGGCGCGGAACCGACCAGCGCCGGCGGCAAGGCCTCGACCGAAAGCGGCGGCGGGTTGTCGGTGAGATGGGCGGCGAACGCCGGCTCTTCCGGCGGCACGGCGCGCCAGCGATGATCGCAGCGCGTGCAACGGGCCGGGCGCGGACCGTATGTGAACGCGCCGGCGGGCACCAGGAAACGGGTATGGCAGGAAGGGCAGGAAACGATCATCGC
>DATKSH010000102.1:0-6560 GCA_035531735.1 Alphaproteobacteria bacterium | reverse complement strand
CGATCTGCCCTATAGCAAGACCTTAATCGCCTCGCGCCTCGGCATGGAACTTGAAACTTTCTCGCGGGCGCTTGCCAAAATCCGCGAGCACGGCATCAGCGTTCAGGGCGCGCGCGTGTCCTTCGACGACATCGAGAAAATGGAAGCCTATGTCTGCGCCAATTGTTCCATCGCCGGCAATTGCAACGAGCATGCCATGCTGCGCCAGCGATTGCTGGTCAACAAGGCCAAGCAGGCGGCAAGGGCTTAAGGCAAGCCGTTTCTTCGGTTATGGATTTTTTGCGCCTATCGTGAAAGGCCGTCGGCGACGCCGCTGAAAAACACGACCGCGAAAATGCCGCCGAAGACGAGGGTCGCGAAAATCACGGCCCACTTTATCAACGCACCGATTTCGCGCGCTGCCCTCACGACCCATGACGCCGGAGGATTCGGCAAGAAGGAAGGCAGGAATTGGCGCTCTTCCTCGAATCCTTCGCCATGCAGGCAAACTCCTGTCATGGGAGTATCCCGGCGCGCCGATCCTCCATCTCGCCGGCTTGGCGTTCTCCTTCGGTCAGAAGATCGGAAGTGGCGAAAACTTCCCTCAATTGCTGAAGGGAAATGATCTTCGCCGTGTGGCGACGCGAACCGGCGGCCGTTTGCGTTTCTTCATTTGGCCGGAAAGGAACCGTCGCGGTTATGCGTACCGTCTTTAGGGCTGCGTGGGCCATGAGTTGCCTCCTGTGGCTAAGGTGGGAACGGCAACCTACGAAGGTTGAAGCGAACGGGATTTGACCAAGGTCAAAAAGACCGAAAAATGTCGCAACTATATTTCTTTTTTAAAAACCGAACGACAAGACGGATTCGAGACATTTCACATCGAGCCATTTGTCGGAAATCGGGCAGGCCAGTTTCCACGAAATCAGAACGCCGAGAGCCAGCACGACAAAAAAAGTGGCGAAGATGAGGGCCGTGAACCATGCATTGACCATCGGCCGGCCCGTTACCCATCCGCAGCCGAACGCGCAAGCGGCCAGCACCATGATGAGCACCAGAATTGACAAAACGACCATGATCTTGCCCATCAGGAGGGATTAGGTGTGCTGCCGAAAACGAACAGCGGCCATCCCTCACACCATCATTAATGGGGATATTGCGACATCGGCGGCAACTGCAACGTACAGGACACGCTGAGAGCCCGTCTGCCCAAGCGGAAATCGACTCACGCCGCCTGACCGTAGGCGTCGGCCAGCGCCGGCCGGATATGGGCCAGCAGTTCCCTTGTTCCGCAATGCGCGAGTTCATGGGGAAGCTCGGCCATGATCGTTTTCCTCACCTCGGGATCAAGATATTCCCGCAACTCGCCCAGCATGTGCGGCGGCGCTGCCATGATCAGGCGATCGAAAGATTTTTGCAGGCAGGCCTGCTGTAATTTCGCGGCTATAGTTGTGACAAAATGCCGCTTCAGCTCTTCCTTGATATCCCCGTGCGGTTCATAAGTGTTGCGGGCCGGGCTCATGCCGCTCGACGCCGTGCCGCGCCGGCCGTGCCCGATCTGATAGTCCTTGATGGATTCGGCTTCCAGCGACATGTCCTTGCGCGGTACCAACTCCCATTCCGTTTCCTCGGTACCATAGGCATGCCGCGTCGTGCCGCTCATGGGAACGATCTTTTCGGCGCGGCGGCATTCATAAACCCGCGCCTGTTTGCCGTCGGCTATGAGCGCCCAAATGGTGGGTTGTTTTTGCGGTGCGGACGTGGCGCGAGTGGGCATCATCTCCTCCTTTATGAAAAAAACGGAAACCGGACGGCACGAAAGTAAAAATCACAACAGCATCATCGCGCTTGTTTCTATATCGGCGGCCTCTTTTTTATCTTCTGCGGATTTGCCGGAGATAAAAAACCGCTGCTGGCGCCGCAGGGAATCGATCGCGCTGGCGACGATAAACGGCAGAATATCGGCATCCCCCAACTCTTCGTCGTCGCGCGCTTGCGGCTCGACCGGCATGCCGAGCAGTCGCAAATCGGCCTGATTAAAGCCCTCCGCGGCCAGCGCCGCGCCAAGAACTGTCGCCTCTTCCGGCGAGACGCCGGGAATGCGAAGAACGGGTTGAGCGGTCATGAAAGCCTCCCTCGGTTGGTGTTTTATGTAAATTATGGCCGTTCAATCGCAAGCATCCTTGACGCCGGTCAAATAGACTGAAGAAATTAAATTTCCATGCCGGCGGCCGGGAGAGGTTTGGTCTTTTCGGGCGGGTTTGACCGGGATCAAATACGATCCCGCGCCCTCGGATTATAGGAAAGCATCGACAACTTCCCAGCCTCAAGGAGGCACCCATGACCAATCCACCATCCGAGAAAAACGTTTCCGTCCCCGTCAAGATAGGAGCGAACCCGGTTCAAGCCTTTCAAAGCGAAATGAACAAGCTGTTCCAAAGCTTTTTCGGCGAAACGCTGCCGCATTGGTGGCATACGTCCGAAAACTGGATGCCGTTCGGCATGTCGCCGGCAACCGATGTGGTCGAAAACGACAAGGATTTCCGGATCACGGCCGAATTGCCGGGGCTTGAAGCAAAGGACATCAGCGTTGCCATCAGCGACGGCTATGTCACCATCAAGGGCAAGAAAGAAGAGGAAAGCAAGGAAGAGAAGAAAGGCTATTTCCGTCAGGAGCGTTCCTACGGCGAGTTTCAGCGCGTGATCGCCCTGCCGCAGGACATCGCCAATACGGAAAAGGCCGAAGCCACGATGAGCAAGGGCATTCTGACCGTCACGGTGCCCAAGAAAGCGGGCGTTCAGCCGAAGAGCCGCCTTATCGAGGTCAAACAGGCTGCCTGAGGGCAACCGCGCGCGCCGGCTTGCTTCCCCCGAAGCAAGCCGGCGGCGTATTTTTGCAGGAAGCCGTCATGCCTTATCGCGCCAACGCCTATCTGCCGCCGCGCGTGAGAAACGTCCTACCGCCGCACGCGCAGGACATTTACCGCACGGCCTTCAACAACGCGTGGCAGGAATACGCCGATGCCTCCAAACGGCGCGGGCGCGGCAGCCGGGAAGAAACCGCCCATCGCGTCGCCTGGCATGCCGTCAAGGCCAAATACGAGAAGGCGGACGGCAGTTGGATGCTGAAGGATTGAGCGGCCATGCATGCACGGCGACTCTTGAACTTTCATATTTTTCGTCGGCGGCGCAATCAGAAATGTAGCCAAAAAAGGTGCGGTTATGATTCGTGAGATGCGCCTGCCTCAATCGACGATTAAATCCGAAACCTTGCCGGTGAACGTGCCGGTCGATGGTGTCGATTTGGCCGGCGATTTATGCGTGCCGCCAAACGCAAAAGGCATTGTCGTATTCGCGCATGGCAGCGGCAGCAGCCGGTTCAGCCCGCGCAACCGCTTCGTCGCCGAGGTTTTGCATGAGCATGCCGTCGGCACCTTGCTGATCGACCTGCTGACGCCGGAGGAAGAACGCATCGACGAGCAAACGCGGGAATTGCGCTTTGACATCCCGCTTCTGGCCGGGCGCCTCGAAAAGATCGGCGCGTGGGTGCTGGCGCGGCCCCGCTTGCGCGACCTGAAACTCGGTTATTTCGGCGCCAGCACCGGCGGTGCGGCGGCGCTGATAGCGGCCGCCGCGCAACCCGATAAAATGGCCGCCGTGGTTTCGCGCGGCGGGCGGCCCGACCTAGCCGACGAATTTTTGCCGCAGGTGCAAGCCCCAACTCTCTTGATTGTCGGCGGGCACGATCCGCAAGTGCTGGAATGGAACAAGGAAGCCCTTGCCTTGCTGAACAAGCGTTCGCGGCTCGAAATCGTCCCGCGCGCCACGCATTTGTTCGAGGAGCCGGGCGCGCTTGAAACCGTCGCCCAACTGGCGGCAAACTGGTTCGCCGGGCTTTTTGCCTGAAGGACGCATCATGGCCGATCTCGAAAAGAAAACGAAACTCACTATCTGGTACGTCATTCTTGCCTTCTGGGCGGTTTTCGCGTGGAATTATTTCGCCGCCGGGCAGCAAACCCAACCGATCAGCTATAGCCAATTCGAGCAGGATTTGGCCGGCCATAAAATCAGCAAGGTCTTTGTCGATACGAACGACATCTACGGCAGTTATACGAAGCCGGAAGGCGGCAAGACGCAATTCGTCACCCCGCGCGTCGATCCCGATCTTGCCGCGCAACTGTCGAAATACGACGCCGAATTCGGCGGCGTTGCCCACAACGAATTCCTCGAAAATCTTTTGTCATGGATCGCGCCGGCCTTTTTCTTTTTCCTGATCTGGTATTTTTTCTTCCGCCACATGGCCGGCAAGGGCGGGCTCGGCGGTTTCATGCCCATCGGCACCGGCAAGGCGAAAGTTTATGTCCATAAAGACACCGGCGTCACCTTCGCCGACGTCGCCGGGGTGGACGAGGCCAAGGGCGAATTGAAGGAAATCATCGATTTTCTCAAAAATCCCAAGGAATACGGCCGCCTTGGCGCGCGCATCCCAAAAGGCGTGCTTTTGGTCGGCCCGCCGGGCACCGGCAAAACCATGTTAGCCAAAGCGGTCGCGGGCGAGGCCAAAGTGCCGTTCTTCTCCATCAGCGGCTCGGAATTCATCGAATTATTCGTCGGCGTTGGCGCGGCGCGCGTACGCGATCTCTTCGAGCAGGCGCGCCAGCATGCGCCCGCCATCATCTTCATCGACGAGCTGGACGCGCTTGGAAGGGCGCGCGGCGCCTTTCCCGGCATCGGCGGCCATGACGAGCGCGAGCAGACGCTGAACCAGTTGCTGGCCGAGATGGACGGCTTCGACACGCGCGAGGGCGTGGTCATGCTGGCGGCGACCAACCGGCCGGAAATTCTCGATCCGGCTTTGCTGCGCGCCGGGCGCTTCGACCGCCAGATCCTGGTGGATCGGCCCGACAAGCAGGGCCGTGTGCAGATTTTGCTGGTGCATACGAAGAAAATCACGCTGGCATCCGATGTCGAGCTCGACAAGATTGCCGCCATCACCACGGGTTTCTCGGGAGCCGATCTCGCCAATCTGGTCAACGAAGCGGCCTTGCAAGCCACGCGCCGCAAGGGCAAGGCCGTGACGACGGAGGATTTCACTTACGCCGTCGAGCGCATCGTCGCCGGGCTCGAAAAGAAAAGCCGCATCCTGACGCCGTTCGAGCGCAAGACCGTCGCCTATCATGAAATGGGCCATGCCCTCGTCTCCATCGCCCTGCCGGGCGTGGACGAGGTGCATAAGGTCTCGATCATCCCGCGCGGGATCGGCGCGCTCGGCTACACCATCCAGCGCCCGACCGAGGATCGCTACCTGATGACGAAACAGGAGCTTGAGAACAAAATCGCGGTGCTGCTCGGCGGGCGGGCCGCCGAAAAGCTGATTTTCGACCATTCATCGACCGGCGCGGCCGATGATTTGGCGAAAGCCACCGACATCGCGCACGGCATGGCCGCGCGCTTCGGTATGGACGAAAAGCTCGGCTATGTCGCCTATGAGGAGCCGCGCAGCAGTTTCCTCGACGGCAAGGAATTCGGCCTGACTGAGAAACATTACAGCGAAGCGACCGCACAGCAGATCGACGAAGCCGTGCGCGCGATGATCGGCGCCTGTTTCGCGCGCGCCTTCGCCATCCTCAAGGACAACCGTGAGATTCTGGAACGATGCGCGACTGAGCTTCTGAAAACCGAACGGCTGGAGGAAGACCGGCTCAAGGAATTGACCAAGGGCGTCAAAAAAGCCGTGCCGGAAAGCAAGGCGGCGGCGTAACGAAGGAGCAAATTATGAACTATTATATCGCCAAGACCCTGACGTCGGATTTCGCCACAGCCCTTCAGCGCACGCTTGACGCCCTGAAGCGGGAGGGTTTCGGCGTCATCTCCGATATCGACCTCAAAAAAACACTTTGGGACAAGCTGCATCTCGAATTCCGCGATTACCGCATTCTTGGTGCCTGTAATCCGGCCCTTGCGCACGAGGCGCTGCGGCTGGAAGACAAGCTGGGAACCCTCTTGCCCTGCAACGTCATCGTGCAGGACATGGAGGACGGCAACATCGAGATCGCCGCCGTCGATCCTCTGGCCTTGTTGCAAATGACCGGCAATCAGCATCTCCGGCAACTGGCCGAGCAGGTTCAGGCGAAAATGATCAAGGTGATCGATGAACTCTGAACGCTCATCATCTTCGGCGCGGCGGTACAAGGACAATCTGCAAGGCGAGATCGACAGCGCCGCGCTTTACCGCACGCTGGCGCAGGCCGAAAAGAATCCCGATCTGGCGAAAGTTTACGGCAAGCTGGCCGCCGTCGAGGAAGCGCATGCCGAATTCTGGGGCAAGCGCCTCAAGGCGCTCGGCAAGCGCATCCCGAAATTGCGTCCCCATTTCCGCGCCCGCGCGCTCGGCTGGCTGGCGCGCCGCTTCGGCCCTGCCTTCATATTGCCGACCGTCGATACGCTCGAACATATCGATAGCGGCCAATACGATGCCCAGCCGGAAGCCGTCGCCGGCGGCTTGCCGAAAGCCGAACGCTCGCATGCGCACATTATCGAGGCGCTGGCCGGCACGGCGCCGCAAGCGCTGAGCGGCGGCATGT
>DATKSH010000101.1:0-12001 GCA_035531735.1 Alphaproteobacteria bacterium | reverse complement strand
CCACAATAATCCGCTCGATATGTCCAATGCGAACAGGTGATCGTCCTTTAAAGCTTGTGTGCGGCTCGCCGAATTGGCGAAAAGCCGTGCTGTAGTCTTGGGGGATGTCCGGGTTTTTAGAAGCGGCAAATGACGTGGGCGCCGCGACCAGCGGAACGAAGGTAACGGCCAATCTTTTTGCAAAATTTCTCCAGCCCATAAAATAACCCACCACGCTACAACCATCCGTCGACAAAGATCATCGCGGGAAATCAGCGCCATTGTAGGGAGCCTATTTACCTGCATCAACTGTCTTGGCGATTCTAACCGTTAACGGTAGGGCCACGTTCATACAACCAAACAGTGCATTTTTGCCATGCGGTACAGCCAAAAAAACTCATTGGCCGGGCGATTCTTTGCTATAACCGCCTTGGGAGGCCGGCGGCGGGCGGATCGTGTGCCAACCCGGCCAGGTCCGGAAGGAAGCAACCGTAACACGTTCGATCCGGGTCGCCGTTCGGCCTCCCACCGGTAGTGACTGGGTGCTAGTTACTAGGTGCTAGCGGACAGCCCTTGGGGTGGAGCGTTTCCTGACCCCGACAGTTTTTGCTAGCACCTAGCCACCAGCAACTAGCATCTAACCATGTCCGAACTTTTCGCCCGCGTTGCCGCCGAAACCAAGCCCGAAGCCGAGGAGGCCGGGCAGGGTGGCTTGTGGGCGCCCGCGCCGGCGCAGGCGCACAACGATTATCGCGTCCTCGCGCGCAAATACCGTCCCACCGATTTCAGCCAATTGATCGGGCAGGAGGCGATGGTGCGCACCCTCACCAACGCCATCGAAAGCGGACGGTTGCCGCATGCGTGGATGCTGACGGGTGTGCGCGGCATCGGCAAGACCACCACCGCACGCATCATCGCCCGCGCGCTCAATTGCACAGGCGCCGACGGCAAAGGCGGCCCGACCGTGACGCCGTGCGGCCAATGCGATTCCTGCAAGGCCATTGCCGAGGATCGCCATGTCGATGTTTTGGAAATGGACGCGGCCTCGCGCACCGGCGTCGATGACATACGCGACATCATCGACGGCGTGCGCTATGGGCCCGCTTCGGCGCGCTATAAAATCTATATCCTCGACGAAGTGCATATGCTGTCGAAGAACGCCTTCAACGCTTTGCTGAAAACGCTGGAAGAACCGCCGCCGCATACCAAGTTTATCTTTGCCACCACCGAAATTCGCAAGGTGCCGGTGACGGTGCTGTCGCGCTGCCAGCGTTTCGATCTGCGCCGCATCGACAGCGCCGCCCTGGCCGCGCATTTCGCCGAGGTTGCCGCCAAGGAAAATGTCACCGCCGAAGAAGAAGCAATCAACCTGATTGCCCATGCCGCCGATGGCTCGGTGCGCGACGGGCTGAGCTTGCTCGATCAGGCCATCGCGCGCGGTGACGGCAAGGTTATGGAAGCCGACGTCAAGGACATGCTCGGCCTCGCTGACCGCGGGCAGAGCATTGCTTTATGTCGCCAAATTTTGCGCGGCGAGATGAAGCCGGCGCTGGAAAGTTTTTCCGCCATGCAGCAGGCCGGTAGCGATCCTTTGCAGGTGTTGCAGGATATGTGCGATTGCGTGCATCTGCTTTCGCGCGCGCAGGCGGTGCCGGATTTCGCCGGCGATAAAACCCTGCCCGAATATGACCGCGCGATGCTGGTCGAATTGGCCGACATCAGGATGCCGGCCCTGGCGCGCGCGTGGCAAATTTTGCTCAAGGGCATCGGCGAGGTGCAGAACGCGCCGCATCCGGCCGATGCCGCCGAGATGGTCTTGATCCGCCTCGCCTATGCCGCCGAATTGCCGCCGCCGGCCGATCTGGTCCGGCAATTGCGCGAAACCATCGGGGCCGATAGTGCGGCGTCCTCGCCGGTTTCCGCTTCGCCGCCCGGCGGCGCGCCGCGCGCGAAAATCGCCGTCGGCGGCGCGACGGCATTGGCGCCGGCGATTGCAAAACAAGCCATTCCGCAAGCCGAAGCCGCGCCGCTGGCTTCGCCGACCGGTTTCCGCGAATTGGTCGCCTTGTTCGCCGAGAAACGCGAAGGGACGCTGCACGCGCAATTATATGCGAACGTGCATCCGGTGCGCTGCGAGCCGGGATTGCTTGAAATCCATGTCGGCGCGCATGCGCCGGCCAATCTCGCCGCGCAACTCGGCAAATGCTTAGGTGCGTGGACCGGCAAGCGCTGGATGGTGTCGCTGACCGACAAGCAAGGCGAGCCGAGCTTGGCGGAACAGGATAAGCAGGCCGAGAAGGCGCGCCATGAAAAGGCCCTTTCGCATCCCTTGATGCAAGCGGCGCTTCAGGCTTTTCCCGGCGCGAAACTGGTTTCGCTGCGGCAAAAACAGGCGGCAACGCCGGCGGTATCCGACACCGCGCCGGCCGACGATATGATGGCGGACGACGCCCCCATGATGGAACCGGAGGACGATTCATGAATCTCGGCAATATGATGAAGCAGGTGCAAGAAATGCAGGCCAAGATGGCGGAGATGCAAAAGCGCCTTGCCGACACCGAAATAACCGGCACGGCCGGCGGCGGCATGGTGATGGCGACCACCAACGGCAAGGGCGAATTGAAAAAAATCAAGATCGACCCCAAGCTCGCCGATCCGGCCGAGATCGAAATGCTGGAGGATTTGATCGTCGCCGCTTGCACCGACGCGCGCAAAAAGGCCGAGGAGCAAATGGCGTCCGAGACTGAGAAGATGATGGGTGGCTTGCCGCTGCCGCCGGGCATGAAATTGCCGTTTTAGCCGTGTCTATCTCCCCCCTCGACCAACTGATGAACCTGCTCGGCAAATTGCCGGGGCTTGGGCCGCGCTCGGCGCGGCGCATGGTTTTGCATTTGCTCAAGCGCCGTGAAACGCTGATGCTGCCCTTGATCGAGGCGATGAGCGCGGCAGCGCAACAAACCGAAACCTGCTCCATCTGCGGCAATCTCGGCGATCATGACCCTTGCGCGATCTGCCGCGATCCGCGCCGTGAACGCCATGTGATCTGCGTCGTGGAGGACGTGGCCGATCTGTGGGCCCTCGAACGCAGCCACGCTTTCCGCGGGCTTTATCATGTGCTGGGAGGCACGCTGTCGGCGCTCGAAGGCGTGCGGCCCGCCGACCTGCGCATCGATCAGCTTTTGGCGCGTTTGCAAAATGGCGAGGTCAAGGAAGTGATCCTTGCCCTCAACGCCACCGTCGAGGGCCAGACCACCGCGCACTATGTCGCGGAACGCCTCGCCGCAAGCGGCGTCGCCATCTCGAAACTCGCGCATGGGTTGCCGGTCGGCGGCGAGCTTGATTACCTTGACGACGGGACGCTGATGGCGGCTTTGCAGGCGCGCCGTGCAAGTTAGGTGCTAGGTGCGAGTGACCAGTTGCTAAGGGAAAGGCATTAAATCGATTAGCTAAATCCGCTAGCCACCAGCACCTAGCCACCAGCAACTAACAACTAACGCCTTTTTAACCATCCATGCTTGACAATCGGGCTGCCGCAGTCCACCAAACGACGCCCGGCATCAAGCGATATATAATCCCGAAAGCCCCGGCAGGAGCCCTTAAACCGTGAATATTGGACTTGTCGTTAACGCGCGTGGCAAGGTCTGCCTCGTCCATGACGAGCCCTTTGAGGCGACTCCCCTCTGGGTTGGCTATCATATTGATAAGAAACAACTTGAGGTCATTTTCGATACTGGCGGTACTTTTCCCATCGACTGGGAGGTGACCGATGAAATGAATAATTACTTGCTGAAAATAAATAAGATCCTTATCATTAGGATGGAAAATAAGAAGCCGGTGGAGGGTTTCGATACAAGCTTTCTCCGCTTGCAGGACGGCAAGACTATTGATTGATATATTTCAATAGGAAGATGGCATGACGGACATCGAAGATAACGAAGACGGAAATCAAGACGCGGCCCGGCGTAAAGGCAAATCCGGTTCCGGAACGGTAGGCGGCGGTATCCGCTTACCGGCATCCAAAATCGCCGAGGTCGCCGCCAATTTCAAATATCTTGACGCCAAGGAAGCCCTTGCCGCCCTCGCGGAGTTCTTCAGCGAATTGCCGGCCCGCGCCTCGGCGCATTTGCAAGTGAGCTGGGCCAATCTCGCCAATCAGGGTTTCGCTATCGTCACCGATTTGGTCAAGCTCGGCCAGCGCATTTACGAATATCGCCTCAACCCCACCCGCGAAAACCGCGAACGATTACGGCTCGATTTCAATATTCTGGTGGCGGGCTAGGTTTCGGGAAAAGCCGGGCTTCGTTTCGTGTCTCGCCGGATACAAGTTTTCTCACCCGATCCGGTCCGTCTTCGCTCCCGCTTTGCGGGAGCTTCGCCGGACATAAGATTTGCTATGGCTCCCCTCGCTTGCGCGAGGGTCGCCGAGCAAATCTAATGGTGCCCCCCGTCGGATTCGAACCAACGACCTACTGATTACAAATCAGTTGCTCTACCAACTGAGCTAGAGGGGCGCCGCGCGAAATCATAGTGGCGCGCCATCCCGGCCGAAAGAAAATTCGCTTTACTTTCAATTCCGATGAAACCGGGTTTCCAAACCCGGTTTCGGCACGGACGGGGCGGCGTCTTGACAATCGTTGCTTATAAGAAACGATCCATATCGATAAAGAAAAATATGCCTATTTACCAATGCCCTGATTATGGAATGACTTGGCATGTCTTCACTAAATTCTTGAATCTTTGCAGAAAATCTATAGTTTGTCTGCGGTTCGCTGTTCGGTTTCCCTACAATCCTCAGTGCATCCTTCCCCCGACCACAATGGCCAGAGGTTCTCTATGTCCACACTCATAAAAAAATCAAAATCCATAACCGTGTGTCTGGCGACCCTGTTGGGTGTCGGCCTGATGTCGCCGGTTGCAATGGCCGACGATTCCAGCGTGGTGAAAAAGCTCGACGCTTTGACCCAGCTGGTCGAGCAGCAGCAGACGCAGTTGCAGGGGGTCGAACAAAAGCTCGAATCGCGGCAGAAGCAGATCGACGAGCTGAAGGCCGAATTGAAAAAGTGGAAAAAACAGAATGAAACTTCGACCGTCGCGCAACAGACGGCGCCCGGGCAAAAAACCCTTTGGGCATCGCGCGCGGAAGGCCCCAATGCCTTGGCCGCAATCAGGGGCGCCGGTGAGGGCAGCGCGCCCCCCCAGGAAGTCGGCGAGAAGCCGGCCCAATCGGACAAGCCACCGGCCGTTCCGTTGCTCGCCGATGTCGGCGGGGTGCTGACTCCGCGCGGTACCCTCATCGTCGAGCCCTTCATCGATTATAGCCGCTCGTCCGTCAACACGTTTTCTTTCGAAGGTATCCAGGTGGTGCCAGCCTTCCTGATCGGCAACATCTCCGCCTCGCGCACGGCGCGCGACCTCCTGATCAGCGGCTCGACCTTCCGCCTCGGCGTTACCAACCGGCTCGAGCTCGAAGCCAAGGTTCCGTTCGTCTGGCGCCAGGACTCCTATACCAACGTGGTCCCCAACTCGACCGGCCTCACCACCACCCAAACCAGCAACGGCGAAGGCCTCGGCGACGTCGAAGTGGCGGCCCACTACCAGGTCAATAACGGGCAGGACGATTGGCCGTTTTTCATCGCCAATATGCGGCTGAAGACCGACACTGGCACCAGCCCTTACGAAGTCCCTTACAACAACAGCACCGGCTTGCCCACGAAACTGGCAACCGGCTCCGGCTTCATCGCAGTCGAGCCGAGCGTGACGGCGATCTATCCGACCGATCCCGCCATTCTGTTCGCCAATATCGGCTATATCCACAGTTTCGACGAGGACATTAACCGCACCATTGCCGGCAACGCCGTCGGCAACGTGGCGCCGGGCGATACCTATACGGCCAGCCTCGGCATGGGCGTGGCGCTCAACGACCGAGTGTCGTTCACGCTCGGCTATGAGCAGGATTACGTGCAACCGACCGCGACCGTGGTTGGTGGTGTGACCACCAATAGCGATACGCTGATGATCGGTTCGGCGCTGACCGGCTTTTCCTATAAGGTCAACGATCGCACCAACGTGAATTTCCAATTGGCCGCCGGCGTTACCCGGGACGCGCCGGACGTCGAAGTGGTGTTCCGCGTGCCGGTAGCGTTCAGCGCGTTCTAATCAAACATAGAGAAAATTAAAACGCGGCCAAGAAACGGCCGAGTCTTCTGTCAATGGTTTAAGTGCATCGACGCGCGGATCTGGGATCCCAGAGCCACCAGGCCGTTGGCCGCGCCCGGATTGAATTTCGAGAAATTGGCGATGTCGACCGTGATGGTCTGCAACTGGTTGATCGCCGTGTTGTTCGCGGTATTGGCAATGACGGTCGTTTGGCCGGCGGCCAATTGCAGGACCTGCGTCAGGCCGCCGACCGTTTGCAATTGGGCCGAGATGCTCGGCAAATTGGCGGGTGTCACGATAGAGCCGGTCGAAAATTGCGATTGGACGAGGAGCGCGCCATTGACCGATACGTCGGTCACGATGCCGACGTTGATATTGACGCCGTTCGGCAACTCGAACCCGCCATGATAAGCGGCAAGATCGGCCGCGCCCAGCGGCGAAAGCCCTTGCAGGGGACCCGTGGCCCCGGCCTTGGCCGGCCCGGCCGCGAGGCCGATCTGCAGGCCGGCCAAGAGGGCCGCGATGGCCGCCACCGGAAGTTTCTTTTTGTTTTCCGTTGGCATGTCAGTACTCGTTGTAGATCGGAAGGTTGATGAGGAAACTGCCGAGGCCGATTTGCGAGCCGGCGGAGGCGGTGCGCAACGGTGCGCGCGGCAACAACTTCAGGTCCTTGGGGTCGTTGTAATTCGCTTGCGCGACTTGCGGCTGGTTGTGCAGGACGAACACAATGCCCTTCCACATTGCCGCAAAATCTTCGACCGGAATGCGTCGCAACCCGCGGCTTGGATCGGCGAGGATGATCGAATTGCCTTCCCAGCCGCGCAGCACCACGAAATGATTGTAGCCGTGCGGGCTGATCAGCGTGATGGCCGGCAAGTGCAGGCTCCGCAATCGCTCCAGCGAAACCTTATAGCCGTCGGCGCGAATACCGACTTTCCGTAAATATTTTTGCATATCGAGCAACGAGAAACCGACCTTGCGGATGGTCTTCCGGTCACCGGCGGCGTACATCGCCTTGAACGCCTGCCGCTCGGTGGTCGGCTCGTCGTAGCTGTAGGTCAGGAGGGTGGCGATGGCCGCCGATCCGCAACTGAAATCGTATTTCTGATGGACGATGCGGGAATCGCGCAATTCCTTCATGCTCTTGACGGCGACCACCATCCCATCGCCGACCAGCGCAACCTGGCCGCAGTAAGCCTTGGGCGCGGACGCGAGCAAAACTGCCGGGAAAAGCGCAGCGATAAGAAGGGTGCGCCGCCATTGCATGGGCCGAACTCCTTTCGGTATCCCGAACGCCGGTCCGGGAATAAATGTATCAGTGCAGGAAAACGTTAACGACAGTCGATTGGGCAATCGAAACCTGATTGCCGGAATTGGCGATCAATGTCGTAAGACCGCTGTTGCCGCTAACCGAATTGCCGAACACGCCACCGGTGAAACCGACATTACCGATGGAATTGCCGGTGATGTTCTGGGCGACGCTGGCGGAGCTATTGTTGTTAAGGACGCTCCATCCGCCGGCGTAATCTTGCAAAGTGCCGCTGCTCAGGGGCGTAAGGCCGCTCAGGGGATCGGTGCCGGTCGCGGTTTTCGCGTGCGCCGTGCCGAAGGCCGAAAGCGATAAGGCCAGAACGGCGACGGGAAGAAATTTCGAAAAATACATGGCGTCCCTCCTTGGCTGCATGGGCTCAGGATGATCGACGAAAGTGAAACCGGGCCGGATTTCTCCGGTCCGGTTCCTTGCTCTTGGTATTAGTGACCGTTGGCTTGGACGGCGATCGCCATCGCGGAGCCGACGTTCGAATCGATGCCCGAGTTTACGTGCGTCGAAATGATACCGTACGAAGCCGAGTTGTTGGCCTGGCCGATATTGCCGGTGGCGATGCTGGCGTTGGCGTTCTTGCTGCTCTTGGCGCCGCTGGCGTTCAGGTCGATCGCGTTGCCGCTGACCGCCTGGCTCAACGAGGCCGTCGACATGATGTCGTTATGAGTCTCAACCTTGTTTTCAGTGTGATACTCGTTGTTGCTGTTGCTCGTGTTGTTGGTAGTGTTTTCCGTCGAGTTGTGGCTGTTGGTGTCAGTGCTGCTCGAGCTAACGCTGTTGTTGCTGTTGCTAGCGTTGTTACTGTCGGTGGTGTTGTGGCTGTTGCTGTCGGTGAATGCGGCAGTCACATTGGTATTGCCTTGGTTCGAGTTGTTGCTCTGATCGTTGCCTTGGTTCGAGTTGTTGCTCTGATTGTTGTTTTGGTTCGAGTTGTTGCTCGAATTGGCGTTGTCGTTCTGGTTGGTGGTGTTGGTCGAGTTGTTGTTGTAGCTGTTGGACGTTGAAGTCGTGGGCGTGTCCGCGAGAGCGGGAGCCGACACGAGCAACGCGGTGGCGGCGAGGATGGCGAGAGTATTTTTCATCTGGTTCTCCTTTTTTATGGTTGAGTTGCCTTGACACTTCGAAGTGACTCCCTCGAACCGGAAGTCGCCGGGACTCTTGAATCATGTGCCGCTTTTAGCAAGGCCTAATTCGCAATTAGTTTGGTTAAATTCCAAAAAGAAATTATCTTAGGGCTGCGATTTGCTTGTGTATAAGAATCTATTACTTACGTACGCAACCTCATTTTAAATCTGAGCTGCATAAAAAAGAGGCATTCGAAAAGATTCAATCATCTGAAACCCTAAGGCGGGCCGCCGGTGGGAACGCATACCTCTGCGTTTTGTTGTCGCAACATACGGCATGTGCCGCTTATCTGATCGCCGCGCTGCGTGATGAAAGAGCAGGCCGCGCCGTCGCTTTGACCCCCACAGGCATCAAGCGCTTGTGGCGGCGCGCGGCGCGGGCCCATCCGGTTGTACCTGCCGCCCATCGCGCTTGCCGGTATCGCGCCGTCGCCGCCCCGGTTGCCGAAGTTTTCCGTCTCGTCCTGCGCCGGGCCTATGCGCATGGGCTTGGCGCGGAAGCAACTCACGGAATAGGGAAAGTCCATCGTCATCACATAATGATAGGTCACGGCCTTGCGGCCATCTTCGATGATGGCGCTGGTGATGCCATGGCATTCGTCGAGATCGGCGGTGACGAGATATTTGCCGGGCGCGACTTCTGGCCCCGTGATCGGGAAACCGTCAAGCGCGTAGCCAATCACGGTTTTCTCGCCGATGTCGCGGAGGCAGGAACTGAGGCTGTGATAATGATAGATGCCCCGGCTTTGCGGATGCCCACGGCAAGAATCCTGCACCTCATGCGCCGCGGCGTCGCGCAAGTCGGCGTTGAAGCCGTTAAAGAGGAGTACGCCGTTGGTCATAATGCCGGCTTCCATGCCCATGCAGTAAGGTTGCGTGGAATAAGCCGGATCGGCGGGCAGGGTTTCGCGGAATTGGTGCGCTTCGATGCGGTTGGGATTGCGGTCGAAAGCGAAGGCGGGATCGTTCGGCCGAATGGGAAAAATGCCGGTGGTCGCGCCGACCGGCAAGCCGTTGCCGGCAAGGACGCGCTTATCGTCGTCGCGCGTAATCGAAAACCGCGCGTCGGGCCATGCGACATGTCCTTGCACGGCGAGTTTCTGATACGGATTCCATGTGTCGCCGTGAATCCAACCGCCGGCATGTTGCGCGCCGCCGCGCCCGCGCCCGAATTCGCGGCACAGATCGATATAGCCCTTGCGCGGCTGGTTAAGCGTATAATGGCCATCCCCGAGCGGCAATGTGCCGTTGGCATAAGCATTACTGGCCAGCGCCAGCAGTGCGTGGTCGGAAAGATAATCGGGGCCGGCGCTTTGCGTTTGCGCCAGCGCCGCCGGCGCCAGCATGCCGGCCAGCAGAAGGCCACCGCACAAAAGCACGGTTTTTGTGATTTCCATGATCGCCCCCATTTTTTCAATAGCACCACTGGCATCGGGGAATGTACAGCCGTCCTGCAACATTTCGGTTGCGGATCGCGGCGGCAGCGCTTCGGATATTCTGGCCTTTTCCGCCGCTCGCGATGCGGTTAAAACAGTAGTATGTCGCAAAATATCGAAAATTACGCCCTGATCGGCGATTGCGAATCGGCGGCTTTGGTCGGCCTCGACGGCTCCATCGATTGGCTGTGCTGGCCGCGCTTCGACAGCCCCGCCTGCTTCGCCGCCCTTCTGGGCCATGCCGGCAACGGGCGCTGGCTGATTTCCCCGCGCGACGCGGCGGCCACCGTGCGCCGGCGCTATCGCGGCAACACCATGATCCTCGAAACCACCATCGAGACCGAGAGCGCCGCCGTCACCCTGGTCGATTTCATGCCGCTGCGCGGCCAGACCTCGGATCTCGTACGGATCGTGTTCGGCGTGCGCGGGCAGATGCGGATGTGGACCGAGCTCGTCATCCGCTTCGATTACGGTTCGCTGGTGCCGTGGGTGACGCACGCCGACGACGAAACCCTGTTGGCGGTGTCGGGCCCCGACATGCTGGTGATACGCACGCCGGTCAAAATGCACGGCGAGCATATGAAGACCATCGGCGATTTCACGGTTTCGGCCGGCGAAGTGGTGCCTTTCGTCCTGACCTACAGCCCCTCGCATCTCAAGCCGCCGCGCCGCATCGAGCCCTTGGCGGCGCTCGCCAGCACCGAAAGCTATTGGGAGCGCTGGTCGCATCGCTTCACCGGCGCCGGCGAATGGTCGGGGCCGGTGCTTCGCTCGTTGTTGACCCTGAAAGCGCTGACCTACCGGCCGACCGGCGGCATCGTGGCGGCACCGACCACCTCGCTACCGGAGCAACTTGGCGGCACGCGCAACTGGGATTATCGCTATTGCTGGCTGCGCGACGCGACCTTCACCTTGCAGGCCTTCATCAACGGCGGCTATCACGAGGAAGCCAACGACTGGCGCAACTGGCTGTTGCGCGCAGTGGCCGGCGATCCCGCGCAGGTGCAGATCATGTACGGCCTTGCCGGCGAGCACCGCTTGCCGGAATGGGAAGCGCCGTGGCTCGGCGGCTATGAGAATTCCAAGCCGGTACGCATCGGCAACGCGGCGGCGCAGCAGATGCAGCTCGATATTTACGGCGAAATCATGAACGTGCTCTATCACGGCCGCGCCACCAAATTGTCGGCCGGCGAAACCGGCTGGACACTGCAACGTGAACTTTTGCAGCATCTGGAAACCATCTGGCACAAGCCAGACGAGGGCATTTGGGAAGTGCGCGGCGGCCGCCGGCAATTCACCTATTCCAAGATGATGGTGTGGGTCGCGTTCGACCGTTCGATCCGGGCGGTCGAGCAATTCGGGCTCGAAGGACCGGTCGAGCGCTGGCGCACGATCCGCAAGACTATCCACGACGAAGTATGCGCCAAGGCTTTTAACGCCGATCTCAACGCTTTCACGCAGAGCTATGGCTCGGCCGAGCTTGACGCCAGCGTGCTGTTGATCCCCCTGGTCGGCTTTTTGCCGGCCGACGATCCGCGCGTGATCGGCACCGTCGCGGCGGTCGAGCGCCATTTGATGCCCGATGGCTTTGTGCGCCGTTACGACACCAGCTCCGGCCATGACGGCCTGCCGGAGGGCGAGGGTGCGTTTCTGGCGTGTAGTTTTTGGTTAGCCGACAATTACGTTTTGATGGACCGGCACGACGACGCCAAGCGGCTGTTCGAGCGGCTTTTGGCGCTGCGCAATGATGTCGGCTTGCTGGCCGAGGAATACGATCCGCGCGTCGGGCGCCTGGTCGGCAATTTCCCGCAGGCTTTTTCCCATCTCGCGCTGGTCAACACCGCCTACATTATCGACCGCGCGCAGAAAAAACCCGCCGAGCGTCGCGGGCGAAGACGCGGGCAATGATTTAGCCGCCGCTGGCGAAGCCGGGGAACAACGTCATGCCACCATCGACGAACATGGTTGCGCCGACCACGTAA
>DATKSH010000100.1:0-12319 GCA_035531735.1 Alphaproteobacteria bacterium | reverse complement strand
TCATTGTCCTTGCCGGTCAGGCAGTGCTTGATGAATTTCTTCATGCCGACGCCTCGAATCCTGTAGCGTCATTCCGCACGAGGTCGAGGCCCTTTTGGGGCCGAGGCCGAGATGCGGAATCCGATTTGTTTTTGAACGGATAGAAAAAATCGGATTCCGCATAAATTTCCTTTCGCCAGAAGGCGAAAGGAAATTTTGCGGAATGACGTCGCTCATTAGGGAAAAATTCAAGCAGCTATATCCCCACCGTCCCGTCGCCGACCGGCCGGTTCCACAATTGCCCCTCGGCCGCGCGCCGCCGCGCCAATCCGCCCAGAATTTCGCCGCCCGCGCGGTTCCAGCGCGTCAATTGCGCCGGCACCTGCTCGTACCAACCGCGATTCAAAAGCCGCAACAGGGTGCTGCGCTCGAAATTGGCGATGCCGACATTGAAGGCGAAGCTCACCAAAGCGGCATACTGGTTATCGTTGAGCGGCACGGTGACGAGCCGCATCACCGCGCGCCCGGTCAGGCGCAAGTCTTCGTCCAAAAACCGGTCGGCCTCTTCGGGCGTAATCTTCATGCCCGCCCGCACCGTGCGCGTATGGCCATAGCCAATGGTCCAAACCCGCGACGGGCACAAATAGGGCACGAGGTGCAAGCCCTCGTAATACTTGACCAGATCGACGCCGGCGGCATCGACCGGCCGCACCACCAGAAGCGTATCGAACGAAGCTTGGGTGCCGTCCATCACGGGCGCGCCGCGCCGAGTTGCTTCTCGATGCGGCCAAGCGTGCCGGCTTCCTCGTCGACGCGCTCCTCGATGCGGGCCAATCTCTCCAAGACGCGCGTTTGGCGGTCGTCGGCCTGCCCCATCGCGGTTTCCAGAACGGTGATGCGCTGCTCCTGATACTGCACCTCCTCGTTCTTGCCGGCGGCCCACCACACGGCCGTGCCGGCCTGCATCAGCAAAGCCGCGACAATCGCCAGCGGCACATGCCGGTCGCACAAATTGCCAAGATCCATGGTTTCCCCGGAAGCCGAACATTAAATAACAGCGTCATTCCGCAACCCCGCCTGCAAATCGACGGGCCCTTCCCGCAAGGACGATGATTGCGGCACGATTTGCGGCGGGGTATGCGGAATCCGATTTGGTTTGTGACGGGATCGAAAAGGAAATCGGATTCCGGATCAAAAACGATTTTCCGAAGAAAATTGTTTTTGTCCGGAATGACGATCCTTTTAATCGAGTGCGTTCCTTACGCCTTCACCACCCGCACCCGCCACGTCCCCGAGCCGAGCGTCACCGACGATCCGGTCAGATTGGCAAGCTGGATCTTGGCGGTGTCGCTGGCCGACACATAAGCGGTCGCGCTGATGCCCTGCAAATCGTAAGGCGCGGCGACGATGGCAAGGTCGCCAAGGGCAGCGCCGGTCACGGTAACCGAAGACGATGTCAAACCCGCGCCGCTTGTGATAGCGCCGGGGTCCCAGCTCAAAGTTCCATCAAGGCAAGGCACCGCCAGAAGCGCCCATGCCGATCCGGTATAATAAAGTAACCGATTGCCGTTCTGCGTCCACGCCACCCAGCCGGCTTGCGGCGGTTTGATGCTCCAGCCGGAATAATAACCGGCGACGGCATGGGCGCTGCCGGCCCACGCGCCGGTCGGCGACGATCCTATAATATAAGTATCGCCGGTCGCGGGCGACGAAGGCGGCGTGCCGAGCGTGTAATCGATGACCGAAAGCTTGGCCAAAAAATCGAGATCGTTGAGCGCGCCGTTATGCGTCACTTCCTTCTGCGCCTGCGAGGCAACGATATAGCCCAGCGCCAGGTTCGGCGTCGCGGATGAAGACATGGATGCTCCTGATATTTTTCAAACGTTTAAGAGGGGCGTCATCCCGGAAAATTTTCTTTCGTTCGTCAAGCGTGGCGACGGCACGCGAAAGAAAACGTATCCGGGGCCCAGTGGGCCTATCCGCAAGAAACGCAGGAATAACGGGCGTGCCGTGCGACAACTATTCTAGGTGAGCAAGGCGCTATTCGCTTGCTTTCGAACGTCCCCCATAGCCATCTTGACGGTCGAAACAACCGCTCCGGGGAAAACCCATGCGTGCGCCGTTCAGGAACATTGCCGCCGGCCTCCTCGTGTTCCTCGCCGCGACGCCCGTTGCCGCGCAGGAAATAAAACTCGAAGGCCCGCACGCAGCGTCCGCCGAGCTAAGAACGCGGGATGGCTTTGCAAAGCTGCAAGTCGACTGCGGCACTCATTCCCGGCTTGCCTTATCGATCGAGAAAGGCTCCGGCCAAGGCCCGGGCCGTACGAAGAACAATATCAATATCACGGGGTCTGACGGAGCGATGGTCCAAACCGACAATCTTGCGCTTACCTTCCCGCAGGATCTCTGCAACGGAAACAAGCCGGACATTCCCGCAATCGGGCGGGTTTTGAAAACCGCCCTTGCTCCCACGCCGCCATGACCCGGCCATCAAATCGTCGCCCCCACCGCCTGCCCGCGCCCATACCTTGAACTGATCTGATAAATATTCAGCGAAAAGCTGGAAGGAATGCTCGTTCCCCAATCGGTCGCTTGCTCCGCCGCCGTATAAACCGCCGAAGGCGAGGTCAAGGATGAGAAAGTCCGCACCGCCGACGTGCCGTCCATCACATCGACGTCGTATAATTCCGAAGGCTCGTCCAAAGGCACGTCGATATAATCGACCCAGTCGGCGTTAAGCCGCGCGCGCCGCACCCAGCCGATCGTCAAATCGCCGCTGGAATAATTTCCGCTCACATGCACCGGCGAAAACGGCGCGATGGTCTTCAAGCCGTAAGTAAAATCCACATCCTGCGCGTCGCCCAAGGCCTGCCCGTTCGAAAGCGCGCGGAATTCATATTCCCGCCCGCGATCCGTGAGCAAGGCGGGCAGGAAATCGACCGCCCCCGGCACCAGCAACACGAAATTCTCGCCCACCACATGCGACGCGACAGCACTTTCGGTCGCACGCCGCCCGCGCAACAGGTTGCTCAGCGTATCCGAAGGCGCGGCGGTTTCCGAAATCCACTGCGCTTCCGGCTCGTTGGTGTCGCGCAGCATCTCGATCGCTTCGGTCGAAATCGTCATCACCGTCGCCACCTGGCGCATCGGCGTGGTATCGTATTGGCGCGTGACGATGCGGTTGGACAATTCCGGCGGAATCATGAAGCCGCCTTCCGCCGCGTCGATCACTTCCATCGCCTTGCCCTGCAAGCCGAACAAATCCTGCTCGGAACCCTTGGTCAGATAGCGCAAAAACGCCTGCTTATATTCGCTGTTTTCAGGCAACGCAGCCGAAGCGCCCTTGCCGGGCCGGCGCATGGCGGTTTTCACGCTCGTCACGTCGTCCTGCAAGCGATTGATGACCGTATCCATGCGGCCGAGTTTCTCGTCCAGCAAAACATCCGCGCCGCCCTTGCGCTCGATGTCCGTCAAACGCCGGTCGTTGACGTCCTTATAGTCCTCAAACGCCCGCGCCAGCGTTTCCGTCGCCGCGCGAACCTCATTCATCTCGATCATGCGTCTCTCCTTGTTGGTGGTTGGTAAATTAGGGACTAGGGGCTAGGGGCTGGGGACTAGGGGCTAGGGGCTAGGGGCTAGGACTTCCCGATTAAGTCGGTAAATCGCGGCGAGGACAGGCCTGTCCCCCTCCCGCTTGCGGGATCAAATCCGAAAGGATTTGATGCCCGAAGGGATTGGGTTAGGGGAGGGCTGCCTCCAATCTCACGCACTTGAACGAAAAGACTCCCTCTCGCCCCTAAGGGCCGTCATTCCGCAAAATTTTCTCTTCGGCTCGCGTCAGCGAGACGAAAGAAAATTTATGCGGAATCCGATTTGGTTTTCTAAACCGCCCTCAAGCGCCGCGCCGCGTTCTGCAACCTCGCCGCCGCCGCGCGCAATTCCCGCCGCAATCCAACATCGCCCGTCCTCTTGACATCATCGACCCGCGCGGCTTCGTTGGCCGGGAAGGTGACAAGGGAAATCTCGAACAAATCGACGTCGGTCAAAACCCGCGCCTTGCGCGCGGCATCGATGCGCGAAGCAATCACGCGATAACCGATCGAAAGCCCGGTAAGCGCGCCCATCTTGAGCAATTCATAAGCCTCGCCGCCCTTCTGCGTGCGCAGCGCCAATCGGCCATCGACCGCCAAGCCGTTGCTGTCCTCCTTGACGGAAAGCCACAAGCCGACCGGCTGGGTGGGATCGTGCATCCACAGCATCGCCGGCAAGCGTCCCTGCTTGCGCCATTGCCCAAGCGAACGGGTGAAAGCGCCGGGCGCCACAATCTCATTCTGCTGGTCGAGCGCGCCGAACACGCTGGCGTAGCCCGAAAAAACCCCGCGCGGATCGAGCGCCTTGACCCGCAAGCCGCATTCCATGTGCTTGATGTGCATGTCGCTCCCGCCTGTGAAAGGCGTCATGGCCGGGCTTGGCCCGGCCATCCACGTCTTAAAAAACGTGGATGCCCGGGCCAAGGCCGGGCATGACGAAATCGTTTAACCCTGCCCGTCATCCGGGTCATCCCCCGGCTCGTTATCATTCTCGGCCCCCTCGTCATCCCCGGCCCCAACCGCAAACCGCCCAAACTCGTCGCGATGCGGATTGAAACCCGGCAAAGCCGGCGGCGCATTGCCCGCTACGGCGGCGACCGGCGCCTTGCCGCCGGAAGGGGCCAGCACATCGCCGCCCGCAAGCGGCCCATAGCCGACCGCTTCGCGCTTTTCATTGACGGTCAAATAATCGGCGTTCTGCAATTTCGTCCATTGCACGTCGCGCTTAACCGCCAATGCGCTGATGCCATCCGGGTCGTAATCGAGGCATAGGTTTTCGTCGAACATCGGCGTCAGCCAGTGATCGAAACCGGCGATCACCCGCGTCAAGAGCGGCAAAACCGTTTCCTCGTACAAAGCGAGCCGCGCCTCGGCGACATTGGCGTAAGTCTGGGCGTCGGGAATGCCGATCAATTGCGCCGGCACGCCAAACGCAAGGGCGATGTCGCGCGCCGCCACGTTGCGCCCGCCGAGCCAATCCATATCCTTCGGCGAAAGGCTCATCTCGCGCCAATCGAGCCCGCCTTCGAGGATCAAAGGCCGCCCGGCGTTGCGCGAGCCCTGATAAACGGTGCCGAGTTCCTCGCGCAAACGCAAAACCTGCTGGTCGGTCAGCGTCGCCGGGCCTTCTTTCGGCGCGAACACCAAAGCGCCCGACGGCCGCGCGCCCTGATTAAGCAAAGCCTGGTTCCACGCGCCGGCGGCGTTATGCTGATCGATGGAAAGCAACGCCGCCTCCAAAGGCGCCATGCCGTACCAATCGTCCAAAGGATGAAAGGTCTTGAGATGCAAAATATTGCTGGCGCCGGTCAAAGGATCGGCCGGCCACTTCGTCACCTGCCCCGCGACTTCATATTGATAACCTTCCGGCAAACCGCTCTTGCCGGGGATCACTTTCATGCGGTCGGGACGCAACGCATAAAGCTCGACCGGCGCGCCGCCGCTGTCGGGCCGCACCGCCTCGATATAGGCGTTGCCGGCGATTTCCAGATACGCATAAATGCTTTCGATAAAGCCGATGCCGTCCTGCATCGGGTTGGGATGGCGCAGCAAATCGAGCAGCGGATGCGTATCGGCCTCGCCGCCGTCACCGTCGTACAGCAGCCACGGCACCGATGACGCCGACGTGGCGATCTGCATCACACATCGATAAGCGATGACGTTTTTCCGAAACCCCTCCTCGGCCAAGGCATCATAGCGCCGCGGCGTCCATTTCGGCTGCCCGACGCTGCTCCACGCAACCAGAGGCCCCGCCCGGCTGGCTTTCTCCGCCTTGGCATGATCGGCGCGCAGAAGTTGCGTCACGCGGTCGATGAATCGCATGGTGGCTCCTGCCGATTGACGATGAGTCTATGTTTTCATAAGATCGCCGCTTCAGGGGTCAGGAGCGGCGATGAACAGGAAGTTGTGGTTGTTGAGCGTCTTGGTGTTTCTCGTCGGTTGTTCGCCGGTCATGGAAGCCAACCGGCCCGATCCGGTCGATATGTCGCAATTCGTCATTGGCGAGAAACGAATCAAGGTTCTCTCCGCCATCGGCGCACCGACCGCGACGGTCAAGGATGGCAAAAATTCCTGCGATATTTATAAGCTCTATGTCGAAGGCCATAGCGGTGCCGAGAAAGGCGCCATCGCCGCCGGCGAAGTCGTCGCCGATGTCTTTACGCTCGGGCTGTCCGAAGTTGTGTTTACCCCCGCCGAAGGGGCTACGGGAGACGAAAAGCAGGCCGTTACTTTTTGCTATAAACCGAACGACACGCTCGTGTCGATTGACCACCCCGACGCGGATGCCGACACAGGTTCGAAAAGCAAACCGGCTCCGAGTTCCAAAGATAGCGATTACCCGGACTCGAATAAAAGATAGATCCGGCCCCCGCGCTTACAACACCCTCACCCGTGGCTCCCCCCGCGCCGTCTCGCTCAACTCGGTCAAAGCCCAAACCAAGGCATCGACCCGGTCGGGCGAACCGTTCTCGCTTTCCTCGCCGCCGAAGCGGCACATCTGGTCTTCAAGCGCCGACAAAGCGCCCACATGCCGCACGCGCCCCTGCTCGTAAAGCGCGGCCACCGGCAAAGCGCGCTCGATCTTGCCGCGCAGCGCGCGCACGGGCTTGAACAAAATCTCCGGCGCGCTCTGCCTTAAAATCCGTTCGACCAACTCGCCGCCGGCATTGACCTCGGCGACGATCATGCCGGCCTGCAATTCGCGATAGAGCAACGCCGCCCGCATCGCCCATTGATCGGGCGCATAGCGCCCCGACCAGTCGGCCAAAACATAAAGCAATCCGTCCGCGCCGCGCCCGGCCGCGACAATCCCCGTCTCGTCGCTTTGCTTGCCGCTGGTCATGGCCGGATCGATGGCGACCACCACGCGCTTCATCGCCGGCGCTTCCGCAACGCGCGATAAATCGATGCGCGCGCGCTGCCATAAGGCACCCTCGCTGTCCTGCAATAATTCGGCGTCCAGCTCCTGCCGCCCCAATCTTGTGCCGGCATAGCGCGACGTCAATTCCTCCAAGACGCGGGCGGGCAAATGCTCGGCATTGTCGGATGTGCGGCCGTGGGTGAGGATCACATCCTCCCCTGCGCGTTTGACAAGCTCGCGGATCAATTCGGTATTCCTTGGCGTGGTGGTGACGATAACGCGCGGATCGCTGCCCAATCTCAAACCGAACGATAACTGATCGAACGCGGCGCGCGACGGCCACGCGCCCAACTCGTCGCACCACACGCGGTGATGCTGGGGCCCTCTTAAACGCTCCGGGCAATCGGCCGAGAATAACTTGATCCGGCTGCCGTTGAACAACAGCACTTCGCCGATACTACGGTTCCAGCGCAAAACGCAATCGGGCGGGATCGCCCGCAACAACCCGCTCTCGCCCTCGACGCATATGTCGCGCGCATCGGCGAAAGTCGGCGCGACCACGCCGATCCGCACCCGCGCATTCCACAAGGCGAACGCCGCGATGTCTTCCGCCCCGGTCCGCGTCTTGCCCCAGCCGCGCCCGGCGAGGATCAGCCAGATGCGCCAGCTAAAGGCACGTCCCGCAACTATCCCATCCGGCGTCACTTGCGAAACCCGCGCCGCCTGAATCCACCGGCACCGGCTCAGGAACGCTTGCAGATTTGGCGGCGGCAAACGCGGCAAGAAATCCGCGCGCTTCCGTAATGGCGGCTTCGCGCTCGTCCCGTTCCCTTTGCCGCGCGTCATCGGCCTCGCGTTCCGTGGTATCCCGTTCGAGCAGGAGCTTGATCGCCGCGATGCGCGAATGGTCGCTGTCGCCCTCGAACACGAGGCGCAGCAATTCTTCGCGCAGGCGGTTGGCGATCGCGGACGGGGCGTCGCCGCCGGCATCGGGCGCTTTGCGGCGGGAAGGCATAGCGAACAATCGCGGGTTTCGTCATGGCCGGCCTTGGGCCGGCCATCCACGTCTTACGAAAAAACGAGATGCCCGGCTTGAGGCCGGATAGGACGCAGATGGAAATTGAGGAAGAAGTCCGGGCGCAAATCGCCGTGGCACTGTCAATACGCCAACGCCCACCCCGCGTCAAGGACTATTTTCCTATTATAGTATAATAGTCGCGATTATATACTTGACGTACCGGAGGAAAATATGCCTAAATCACAGGGACAGGCCGACAAAGGCAAGAATATTGCGAATTTTATCAATCCTTCGACGATTGAAGAGGGGGTAAAGTTTTTGCGTGAGTCTGGGCGACTTTCGTTTGAAGCCGAAGGATTAGATCAGGTGCTTGTAAAGGGACTTTTGGAACACCTTCTTTTAAAAAAGCCGCTCTCTGAATAAACCAATATATTGCAGCCGCCAACTCTTGGAACGATTGAGTTCTTTCGACAATTTCTTTTGGGGATAGGCCGTTCTTTGCTTGTTTTCCAATTACAAAATAGGGAACTAACTTTGAAACGTTATCAACGTTTACAAGAGTTGAATGAACAATCTCATTTCTCTTTTTATGCTTTTTGCTAATCCTATTCCCCAATTCACCCCAGATGCTTTTCAAATCATCATCTTGAATAGCTATATTAAACGCGGCATTTAATGCGTTTAACTTTGCTTCAAAACTTATGACGGAGTCCCATACTGCAAATCCAATTAAATTTTTCATTCCTGTAATCTGCGAAAATAACATGCTAAGATATAGTTCAACGGTGGCCCATGTCGTCAGACATTCCCCAATAGCCATTAAAAATTCCTTTTGGGGAGAATTCATCTTTTCGAAATGAGAACTGGTCATGAAACCATCCGCCGAAGAAAATGATGCCAAACGCGATGCTGTCTTGAAGCGGCTGCTTGCCATGCCGCCGAAGCCCAAAAAATTACCTAAAAAGAAAAAGAAGAGAATGGTTAAATCGAAAAAACCCTAGCGTTTTGAATCCCTTATATTTTTGGCTTGTGAACGTTCCTCATGCATGATTCTATATTGAATTATTAGGTGGAGGCGCCGGGTATCGAACCCGGATCGGCACCCTTTCTAATGAGTCCTAAGTCCATACTCGCCCCCATCTGAAAAGCGCCCCGCCCCTAAAAAGGCGGGGCGATTCGCATTCAGATACAATTTGGAAAGCATGGAAGAAGTTTTAGATTCGTGTCAAGGCCGAATCTATTTTTTACGCCTCGTTAGACCGCCGATAAGTGAGTCGCTTGCCTTCGATATTCTTCAACGCAGCCGCCGCACGAATATCGTCCGCGATCTTGCGATGGTTATAACGGAAATCAAATTCAGCGAGATAGCGTTGCAAATGTTGTTCGCCGCAATGCTGATAAACGCCGCGCATACCGCGTTTGAAGATCGAGAAATAACCCTCAATCGTGTTGGTATAGGCCTCCCCGCGCACATATTCGCCGTCCGAATGCTTGACGCGATCATGGCGTACAAACTGTTTTCCTAGCTTGTCGTACAGATGGAATTCATCGGTATTAAACACCGAATCCTTGTCGGCATTCTTTTTCAGGATCGCCTTCACGGTTTCGCTGTTGGCATGCTTCACATGGAATGAACGAACGTCACCGCCACGCTCGACTAGCGAAACAACGGCGCGGCGATTGGCACGCTTGCTGCCTTTCTCGCCGGCTTTGCGACCGAAATAGGTTTCGTCCATTTCGAGCGTTTTTCCTTCGCCGCCCAAGGGAGGCAACCCTTCATCCTTCATGGCTTCGCGGATGCGGTGCGCCATGAACCAAGCGGTTTTATAGGTCACGTCCAGCATGCGATGAAGCTGATGCGCGCTCATGCCCTTCTTGCTGGCCGAAAGCAGATGTGTTGCCAGAAGCCATTTCGACAAGGGGATATGCGAACGCTCGAAAACGGTGCCGACCGTCACGGAAAAGGGCTTGCGGCATGCCTTGCATTTCCACACCCCGGCGCGGGTACTACCGCCCTTCAATTCCGTGGCGTTGTTCACGGCCTCGCAATGAGGGCAACTAGGCCCATTGGGCCAGCGTAAAGCTTCAAGGTGCTTACGGGCATCCTCGTCATTGCCGTAAATGGGGTTTTTCAGGTCCAACATTGGCTTTCTCCCTTGATTCTGCTAAGATTCTAGCATGGGAGAAACGGTACGTCAAGTATATAATCGTGATAATAGTAATATTCTTGCGCCGATTCGCCCCCTTGCCCGAATCGTTAATCTTCCTTTAGAAAGATCGCTATAATCTATCCGTTGGCGAATCAGGATGTTTCGTCTTTTTCCCCTAGGACAGGATTCTTTGCCCCACTCTCGAACGAGGTAAGAATCCCATGGCCGCTTCCTCCATCCCTCCCAACGCCGGCGCCATCGGCACGCTTTTGCGCGCCCAATCGGCCGGCACCGTAACGCAACTCGCCAACCGGCAGGTGGCGCAAAACAGCATCGCCACCAAGGCCGCCGGCGGCGCAAGGCCGTCGAGTGTGCTGGCGGCGAAGAACGTCAGCGGTCCGTCGAAGGATTTACCGCGCGGCAGTATCGTCGATATCCTGGCGTGAAGGGCCGCGCCGCGGCGGCGTGGTTGCCGGCTCGTCATTCGGCAATCCGTACCAATCGGCCAGCCTGTCGAGCCCGCTTGTGAGGCGCGGCACGTCGCGCGGGCCCGGCGCGCGGTCGTGGCAGACGATGGAAATCACCGTGCCGGACAATAATTGGCCCAAGGCGCGCACGGCGTTGCGCCAGCGCCGATAGGCGGCTTCCTCGAAATCGCTGCGCTCGCGCCCGCGATAAAGATGATCGCCGATGGCGCGGGTCGCGTCATAGCAGCCGGTCAGCCGCCCCTCGATGGCGGCGCGCTGGTAATCGCCTTTGAACTTAAGCGCCGCCGCGCGCTGGCCGGGGCGTAAAATCCCGCGCAGCACCAAAACATCCACCACATGCTCCTCGCTGGCGCGCGCCGCCAAAACCCCGGCGCGCTCGGTCGTCTCAAGGGTGCGGCCCGAATGCTGCCAGCGCTCGCGGGTGCCGTGATCGGCAAAGGCATTGGCTTTCTTGAAACGGCGATCGGTCGAAACGGGCGAACGGCGGGCTTTGAGGCGGGACTTCGGCATGCGGAAACTCCCCCGGCAAGGACGCGAAACGCGCAAAAACACCCATGGCCGCCATGGTATCCATTTTGGATACGATTGTCAATACCGCTTCGTTTTGCCGCATGAATTCGTATCCGTTTTGTACTTTCTTTTTTAGTGGCTAGTTGCTAGTGGCTAGTGGCTAGCGGATTTTTTCTTTTTGCTAGCACCTAGCACCTAGCAACCAGCACTTAAAATGAACCGCATCCGCGAATTCCGCGCCGCGCGCGGCTGGAGCCTCCGGCAACTGGCCGAGCGAAGCGGCACCAGCAAAAGCCAGGTCGACAAGCTGGAAAAAGGCGACCGCCGCCTGACGGTCGAGTGGATGGTGCGCCTCGCCAAGCCGCTCCAATGCGACCCGCGCGATTTGATGGAATCCGCACCGTTCCAAACGGTAGGTTTCGGTGCCGCCCGCGCGGCGGCGTCCCCCGTCGCGCGCGGAAACGCGCTCATTCCCGTCCGTAAAACCACGCGCGGCAATGCCCAACCCATCGACCAAATCCCGCGCCCCTATTACCTCGCTCATGTCAAGGACGCCTACGCGATCCTGATCGAGGACAATTCGATGATCCCGATGTATCGCCCCGGCCAGTTGCTGTTCGTCAATCCCTATAAAATCCCGCAGCCGGGCGGCGGCGTGGTGGTGACGGATAAAAAAGATACCGTGCAAATCCGCGAATTCGTGCGTGCCACGACAAAAACCGTGATCCTGCGCGCCTACAAACCCAAGCCGCGCGACATCACTTTGCCGCTGACATCCGTCGCCGCCATCCACACCGTCGCCGGCACGGCGGAGACGTGACGTTCTCGCGGCCGCTCTATTTAATTAATGCCACCCATGCGGCAGACAATTTGCCATTCCACCTTCGTCACCGGCTGCACGGAAAGGCGCGCGGAGGTGACCAGCGCCATGCGCGCCAGCTTCGGTTCGGCCCGGATGGCCGCGAGCGGCACCGGCTTTGGCATCGCCATTATGGCGCGCACATCGACCGCCGCCCACGGCTCGCCCTTCGCGGCGGTGGGATCGGGATAAGGCGCGCGGACGACCTCGACGATACCGACAATGTCCTTGCCTTCGTTCGAATGATAGAAAAACCCTTTGTCCCCGGCCTTCATCGCCATCAGGTTTTTCTTGGCAAGATGATTGCGCACGCCGGTCCACACCGTACCCTTGGCGCCTTCCTTCTCCTGCATCGCCCACGACC
>DATKSH010000099.1:0-22649 GCA_035531735.1 Alphaproteobacteria bacterium | reverse complement strand
TTTATTCGGGGGCTATTTTTTGCGGGGTTTTCAATCAGTAGTACATTTTCAAACCAACTCCCGGATTCGATTCAGAAGGTGGGGCTTGGAATCGGATTATTTTTTACGATAATCGCCTTTCTATGGCTTGTATTCCCCTTCTTGAAAAAACATGCTGTCGTCGCTGGATTTGTCGTTTTGATTTTGGCGCTATGCGGCTCATTATATGAACTGCACAAAACAAAAGAGTCCTTAGAACAATCCAGAAAGCATGCGAGCGAACTTAGTCAGGATGATTCTAGCGAAATTATGAATCTCGAAAGTCGGCTGTCAGAACTGCAGCAACCAAAAACTACGCTTTACATTATTCCTCCCCCACCAAAACCGCGAAAACCCGGTGTTACAATGGAAGGCTTCACAATACAGGGGTTAGGAAGGGGCACCGCGATTGGTAACAGCAAGAATGCCGGAATAAACGTAACTGGACAGAGCGTTTATCTGGAAGATATGGGGATACAAGGGGTAGATAACGGCATTGAAACCGGCAATGATTCTCCGGTCACTGCGAACGACACAACTATTACGGCACTAAAACACGGGATCAAAACTGGAAATAACTCTCCGGTTTCGACATCTCGAACGAACGTACAATAAGATCATCGGGCGAGGGGCATGTGGAAAAGAGGAAGAGAAAGATAGCCGCGTTATTGGTTTTCGCCATGGTTTTGGTGGGTGCATGGACTCCGACAGCAAGAGGTATAGAAAAATCACCGCCTGTTATAAAAGTTTTGAATCCTCAAAACGCTCAGATTAAAATTACAGATAAATTCTCTAGCGATTGGTGGTTGGTTTACTTTACAGCCGGCTTGGTTATCGTTGGCCTTACTCAAATTCTCTTGTTTTTTTGGCAATTGGTTCTTATTCGCGCCAGTTTAATCGACGCAAAAATTTCTGCCGATGCCGCTAAAGATGGCGCTCAGGCTGCGAAAGATTCTGCCGATGCCATGAAAAACGTTGCGACTATAATTGATAAAAATGGCAGAAAACAAATGCGGGCATATCTGTCTATTATTACAGGAAATTGTTTCCCTCAGAATCGAGAGAAAAATACCAAGTATGAAATCAGAATCTTTATAAAGAACACAGGCTTCACTCCCGCACATGCCGTATATTGTGCTTTCAGAATTAAAATTTTTCCTTTTCCACTGCCAGAAGATGTTGATCTTTCATTGCCGCCCGCACCAGTTAGCGAAACCGCTGGCCATATAGCGACCGGGCAGCATAACTATTTTACCGCATGGCTCGATGATTTTATCAGCGACGAAACTATCGAGGAAATCAAAGGTCTAAGGGGCAAAGCACTTTATCTGTATGGAACTGTTAAATATAAAGACGTTTGGGGCGAATCTTGTTATACGAATTTCTGCCAAATGGCTCTTTGGGATAGCGATGGAAATTACAATACGCTCAACGTAAATCGACATAACGATGCTGGCTAGATCACAAAGAGAAATATCGTCATGATTCAATGACTTATAGCATTATCTACGTGTCGACATCATTGCGTTTAAAAATGTTCAAAAAGTCGGAAGTTTTCCCGCAATCCTATTACCCCCTCCCGCTTGCGGGAGGGGTTAGGGGAGGGCTGGTAAAAGCCCTTCCAGCAAAATCTAAGGACTTGCTTGCGCAAGTCCAAGATTTTGCGTCCTCCCCGCAAGCGGGGAGGAGACCAACCGAGAGGGCGTGTTTTGATTTCATAGAAAAAGCTTTTCTTTTTTCCTTTCTCTTCGCGGCATTCGTGCTGGCGGGATGCGTGTCCGCGCCGGTTGCGCGGCTTTCCCTGACGCCGGTTTCCTATGGCGATTTGGCGGGCTGGCAAAGCGATCATGAGGCGCGCGCGGTGCCGGCTTTCGTTCGCTCTTGCAAAGTGATTTTGAAAAAGCCGGCCGGTGCGCGGATGGGGATTGGCGGCGCGGCGCGCGGCTGGCGCGGGCCGTGCGAAGCGTTGCTGAGGAATATTCCCAAAAGCGACGTTGCGGCGCGCGCGTATTTTGAAAAATATTTCGCGCCCTATGCCGTGGCCGGCGAAGATGGCGAAGAGGGGCTTTTCACCGGCTATTACGAAGCCGGCTTGCGCGGATCGTGGCGCAAGACGGCGATTTATAAATATCCGCTTTATGCCGTGCCGAAAGACTTGGTGAAAGTCGATCTCGGTTTGTTCGAACCGCAATGGAAAGGCCGCCACATCACCGGCAAAACGGTGAAGGCGCGTTACGGCATGCGCCTCGTGCCTTATGACGAGCGCGCACAGATCGCGCGCGGGTCGTTGCGTCATCGTGCGCGGGTGTTGCTGTGGGTCGACGACCCGGTCGATGCGTTTTTCCTCGCCATTCAGGGTTCGGGCCGCGTGAGGATGGTGGAGGGGCGTTCCGTGCAGGTCGGTTATGCCGGGGCCAACGGCCATGATTATACGGCGGTCGGACGCGTGATGCTGGCGATGGGCGTGTTGCGGCGGCCGGTGACGATGCTCGATATACGCATGTGGCTGGAGGGGCATCCCGGACAGGCGCGGCGGGTGATGGATCACGACCGTTCCTATGTGTTCTTTCGCGTGCTGAAAGGCGGCGGGCCGGTCGGCAGCGAGGGCGTGGCTTTGACGGCGCGGCGCAGCCTTGCGGTCGATCCGCATTTTGTGCCTTTGGGCATGCCTTTATGGCTTGTTACGCAAACGCCGGAGGGTGCGGCTTTGCAACGCCTGATGATCGCAGAGGATACCGGCGGCGCGATTAAAGGCGCCGTGCGCGGCGATTTTTATTGGGGCGCGGGACGGCGCGCCGCCGCCGAGGCCGGTGCGATGCAGAGCAAGGGGCGCTATTATTTATTGCTGCCGAAAGGCGTGGCCGTGAATGGCGGATGAGGATCGCAGGATTTGGGCGGCTTATGCCAAGGGCGTAAAGCGGATTGGCAAAAAACGCGGCAGCGCCGCAAAAGCCGTTCCGGCAGCCCATGCCGATAGGCCCACGGGGTCCCGGATAGCGCCCGCCTTCGCTGCGCTTCGGCGCGGCTTGTCCGGGGTGACGCCTGTGGTGAAGGCGGCGCGCGATGCCGGTTCGTTCGATGCCGCCTGGCAAGCGCCTTTGGACAAAAGCCTTGAGCGGCGGTTGCGGGCGGGCGATGTCGCCATCGGCGCGCGGCTCGATCTGCATGGCATGACGCAGCGCGAGGCGCATTGCGCCTTGGAGGATTTTCTCGAACGGCAGGTCGCGGCGGGCAAGCGGGTTTTGCTGGTCATAACCGGCAAGGGCAGGATGGGCGGCGGCGTGCTGCGCGCGCGGCTTGCCGGTTGGCTTGCCGCCTCGCCTTGCGCCACGCATATTCGCGGCGTGCGTTCCGCCGCGCCGAAACACGGCGGCGCGGGGGCTTTTTATGTGCTGCTGGGAAAGCGGAAGGACGAAAGATGATCGCCAAGGAATGGCTCGGTGGCGTGGCGGTTGTCATCGGCTTTGCCGGCTATGGGCCTTATTTCCTTTCGGTGTGGCGGGGCGCGACCAAGCCGCATGCGTTTTCGTGGATCGTGTGGAGTCTTTTGAGCCTGATCGCGTTTTTCGCGCAGGCCAGCCGCGGCGCGGGGCCCGGCGCGTGGACCACCGGCGCTAACGCGCTGTTTTGCTTTACGGTTGCCATGTGTGGGGTTTTTTACGGTGAGCGCGAGATCACGCGCGGCGATTGGCTTTCGTTTCTGGCGGCGCTTGCGGCTTTGCCGCTTTGGTATGTTACCGCCGATCCGTTATGGGCGGTGATATGGATCACGGCCATCGATATGAGCGCCTTCTATCCGACCGTGCGCAAATCGTGGCTGAAACCGCACGAGGAGAATCTCAGCCCTTACATCGGCGATGCTACCGCGTTTGCCTTGGCTTTTTGCGTGCTCGGCCATTATTCGCTTGTTACCGTGATGACGCCGTTATTCGTCGTGACCGCCAATGGCGCGTTCGTCGGGATGAGTTTGTGGCGGCGGCGGGTGGTGGGGGAAACGCATTCATAAGGAACGCCGGGCCGTTCGGCAAAACAAACTGGATCCCGGATCATTTTTCTTTCGCCACTTCGTGGCGAAGAGAAAATCGTCCGGGATGACGCTTTTTTGTTGGGTTACAAAATAAATTTCGACAGGTCGAGGTTCTTGGCGAAGTCATCGAGGCGCTGGCGCACATAAGCGGCGTCGATGGTGATCGAAGTGCCGGGCTTGTCGGAGGCGTCGAAGCTGATGTCTTCCAGCAGGCGTTCGAGGAGGGTGTGGAGGCGGCGCGCGCCGATATTTTCGACCCCGGCGTTGACCTCCTCGGCCAAGCGCGCGAGTTCGTCGATGGCGTCGGGCGTGAAATCGAGCGCGACTTTTTCGGTTTCCATAAGCGCCTTGTATTGCTTGGTAAGGCTGGCTTCGGGTTCGGTCAGGATGCGCCGGAAATCCTCGCGCGTGAGGGGTTTCAACTCGACGCGGATCGGCAAACGGCCCTGCAATTCGGGCAATAAATCGGAGGGTTTCGCCAGATGGAAGGCGCCCGAGGCGATGAACAAAATATGATCGGTGCGGACCGCGCCGTATTTCGTGGAAACCGTCGTGCCTTCGATCAGCGGCAATAAATCGCGCTGAACCCCTTCGCGACTCACATCGCCGCCGCCGCGAAAATTCTCGCTGCGAGCCGCGATTTTGTCGATTTCATCGAGGAAGACGATGCCGTTTTGCTCGACCGCGTCGATGGCCGCCGCCGTCATCTTGTCCTGGTCGAGCAACTTGTCGGCTTCTTCTTCCCGCAGCGCCTCGCGCGCTTCCTTGACGTTCAGCTTGCGCGTCTTGGTGCGGGTGCCCATCGCCTTGCCGAAGATGTCGCCGAGATTGATCATGCCCATCTGCGCGCCCGGCATGCCGGGCACTTCAAACGTCGGCAGGGCGGAATTGCCGCTATCCTGTAGCTGAATTTCGACTTCTTTTTCGTCGAGTTCGCCTTCCTTCAGCATATGGCGGAATTTGGTGCGGGTTTCGGGCGTGGCGCTGTTGCCGACAAGGGCGTCGATGAGGCGTTCCTCGGCCGCGTCCTCCGCGCGCGCGGTGACGTTTTTGCGCATTTTTTCGCGCACCATCTTGAGCGCGATGTCGACAAGGTCGCGCACAATTTGTTCCACGTCGCGGCCGACATAGCCGACTTCGGTGAATTTGGTCGCCTCGACCTTGTAAAACGGCGCTTCGGCGAGGCGCGCGAGGCGGCGCGCGATCTCGGTCTTGCCGACGCCCGTGGGGCCGATCATCAGGATGTTTTTCGGCAGCACTTCCTCGCGCAGGCCTTCGGGGATTTGCTGGCGGCGCCAGCGGTTGCGCAAAGCTATGGCAACGGCGCGCTTGGCGTCCTGCTGCCCTATGATGAAGCGGTCGAGCTCGGCGGTGATCTGGCGGGGGGAGAGTTGGGTCATAACGGTTCTGTCCATTCGCAGTATAAGTTGCTAGTGGCTAGTTGCCAGGCGCTAGCAAAACGCCTCCTAGCAACCAGCACCTAGCCACCAGCAACTAAATCATTTCCAGCGTCACGTTGGTGTTGGTGAACACACAGATGCCGGCAGCGATGTCCATCGCCTTTCTGGCGATGCTTTCGGCGTCCATGTCGGGCCGGTCGATGAGGGCGCGGGCGGCGGCGAGCGCGTAAGGCCCCCCGGATCCTATGCCGATAATATGGTCTTCGGGTTCCAGCACGTCGCCGGTGCCGGAGAGAATGAGGCTGGTATTCTTGTCGGCGACCGCCATCATCGCTTCGAGCCGGCGCAGGTAACGGTCGGTGCGCCAGTCCTTGGCCATTTCGACGCAGGCGCGCATCAACTGGCCGGGATGTTTCTCCAGCTTGCCTTCGAGCCGTTCGAAGAGCGCGAATGCGTCGGCGGTAGCACCCGCGAAGCCGCCGATCACCTCGCCGCCGCCGGATTTGAGCCGCCGCACCTTCTTCGCGTTACCCTTGACGATGGTGTTGCCCATCGACACCTGCCCGTCGCCGGCGATCACCACCTTGCCGCCTTTTCTTATGCAAAGGATGGTGGTGCCGTGCCAGATGGGGCTGGCGGAGGGATCTTGGTTGGCGTTTAACATAGTTGCTAGGTGCTAGTGGCTGGTTGCTAGGGGATAACAATTCATTTGTGCCTCGAATATGGGATTTGCCGGTTGTATGTTCAAGCCTATGTATTTTGCCCTAATCTGCTAGCTCCCAGCACCTAGCCACTAGCAACTCTATGCTTCTCTTCCCCTCCATCCACATCAAAGACGGCGCCGTGGCGCGCTTGACGCGCGGCGAGGGCGATTTCGCCGAGGCCGAAGTGCTGCACAGCGACCCGGTCGCGCGGGCGGCGGGTTTCGAGCGGCAGGGCTTTCCGTGGCTGCATATCGTCGATCTCGACGGCGCGTTCGCCGGCTGCCCGGTCAATGTCGCGGCGGTCGAGCGCATCATGCAGGCGGTCAAAATCCCGGTGCAATTGTCGGGCGGCATCCGCGACCTTGAAATCGTCGAAGGCTGGCTCGACAAGGGCGTGGCGCGCGTGGTGCTCAACACCATGGCCTTGGAGGAGCCGGTCCTGGCGCGCGAGGGGTGCCGCAAATTCCCGGGGCGCGTCGCGGTCAAGATCGATTCGCGCGGCGGGCTTGTCGCGCGCACCGGCTGGCTGCGCACCTCGCGCGTGAAGGCGCTCGATCTCGCGCTCAGGTTCGAGGATTCGGGCGCGGCGGCGATCATCTATGCCGACATCAACCGCGACGGCGCCTTGGGCGAGGTCAACCGCGAGGCGATCCTCGACCTTGCTTTCGCGCTGACGACGCCCGTGATCGCCTCGGGCGGCATACATTCGCTGGCCGACATCGCGGCGCTCAAGTCGGAAACGCGGGCCGGCGTCGCCGGCTTGATCCTCGGCGGGGCGTTGCATCGCGGGGAGATCGATGCGGGGGAGGCGTTGAAGCTAGTTGCTAGTTGCTAGTGGCTAGTTGCTGGCGGGCTGTCGCGGTTGTCGCGCCTTCGTTCGAATGCTAATATCTGGCAACTAGCCACTAGCAACTAGCAACTCATGCCTTACGACCAAGCCAACATCTTCGCCAAGATCCTGCGCGGCGAGATTCCGTGCCGGAAAATCTACGAGGACGAGTATGCCCTCGCGTTTCCCGATATTCGCCCGCAGGCGCCGATCCATGTTTTGGTGATCCCCAAAGGCGCTTATGCCGATCATGCCGATTTCGTTTCGCGCGCCGGCGAAAAGGAAATCGCCGGTTTCGAGAAAGCGGTGGGCAAGGTGGCGGCGCAGGTCGGCGCGGTCGAGGGCGGCTATCGCCTGATCGCCAATTGCGGGGCCGATGCCCACCAAGAGGTACCGCATTACCATGTGCATATCATGGCGGGACGCGCCTTGGGGCCGATGCTGGCGAAGATGGATTAAGACATTCTTCGACCAAGAGGGATGTCATTCCGGACAAATTTCTCTTCGGCTTGCGTGAGCAAGACGAAAGAAATTTGATCCGGAATCCGATTTGTTTTTCCTTGCCAATAAAAAACCAAATCGGATTCCGCATCTTCGCGCTCGGCTTTCAGCCTCGCGCTCGTGCGGAATGACGGCTCTCTTTGTTGAGGGGGATCAAAAAATAAGGCGCGCTTCATGAGCGCGCCTTGGTCGGGGTATATTTTTATTTAATGGGGCGCGAAACCAGCCGGTTTTGCCATCGGAGTTTTTGGCATTCTATTTTGAGCCTCTGCACCAGCAGGAGGTTGTGCGTAGGGCGTTCCAATTAAAGCCGCGCTCAATACGTTCGGATCCGATATTCTTTTTGGCGGTGTTACCGGTTGCATCTTCCCCTCCTCGAAAAATCTTCAAATAATTGTGTCACTCATGCATCAGTTACCATTTAACAGTGAAACTATTAATTTTAGGTGAATTGCTAGGATACTGGGAAACAACAACATTAATAGTTTCAGGCTGCATGCGGACATATTGTTTCGTGGGGCGTTAAATTTTTGGCAATCATTGCTAATGGGGTGACCGGGGCAGGATTTGGAGGAAATTTCAGGGTTAGGGGATGCCGATGGCCCCCCTCCCTAACCCTCCCCGCAAGGGGGAGGGGATTCCGTCTGTCCTTGTGGCGCGGGCGGTGTTTTGTTTTCGAGAATTTCTTCGAGAATTCCGAATCCCGCCTTCTCCTTTTTCCCGCTTTGCCCGGCGCGGCGCGGATGCTAAGGACGCGGTTCGGAGCGTGAGCTTCGATTGCCGTGTTGAAACCCTGATCTCTAGCCCCTGATCCCCGATATGCGTCCTTCCAACCGCGCGCCCGACCAGTTACGCGAGATCACGCTTCTGACCGGCACGGCCAAATATGCCGAGGGCTCGTGCCTCGCCAAGTTCGGCGATACGCATGTGCTTTGCACGGCCAGCATCGACGAAAAGGTGCCGCCGTTTTTGCGCTCGACCGGGCTCGGCTGGGTGACGGCGGAATATGGCATGCTGCCGCGCGCGACGCATGAGAGAACCGACCGCGAAGCCGCCAAGGGCAAGCAGTCGGGCCGGACGCAGGAAATCCAGCGTTTGATCGGGCGCAGTTTGCGCGCGGTAGTGGACAGGAAAATTCTCGGCGAAATGCAGATCAAAATCGATTGCGATGTTTTGCAGGCCGACGGCGGCACGCGCACCGCCGCCATTACCGGCGGCTATGTCGCGCTTGGGCTGGCGCTGCGCTTTTTGCTGAAAAGCGGGCGGCTCAAAGCCGATCCCCTGACCGATTCCGTGGCGGCGATTTCCTGCGGGCTTTATAACGGCACGGCCGTGTGCGACCTCGATTATGCGGAAGACAGTGCCGCGCAAGCCGACGCCAATTTCGTTTTGACCGGATCGGGCGGCATCGTCGAGATACAGGGCACCGCCGAGCAAGCGCCGTTTTCGGAAGAACAGTTTCACGATTTGCTGAAGCTCGCGCGCCATGGCATTGCGCGCCTCTCCGAGATGCAGAAGCAGGCGCTGGGCAAGGTTTGATGCGGCGTTTCGAAGGCGGGCGGCTTGTGATCGCCACGCATAACAAAGGCAAATGGCGCGAATTCGCCGAACTGCTTTCGCCTTATGTGAAAGACATCGTGGCGGCCGGCGATTTGGGCTTGCCGGAGCCGGATGAGACCGGCGCGACGTTCGAGGAAAACGCGATTATCAAGGCGCGGGCGGCGGCCACGATTTCCGGTTCGGTTGCCTTGGCCGACGATAGCGGTTTATGCGTCCATACTCTTAACGGCGCGCCGGGGATTTATTCGGCACGGTGGGGTGGGCTGCAAAAAGATTTCCGCATGGCCATGACGCGCGTGCATGAGGAAATGGGCGCGGCGCAGGATCGTTCCGCGCATTTTGCCTGCGTGCTGGCTTTGGCGTGGCCGGATGGGCATTGCGAAACGGTCGAGGGCCGCGTGGACGGAAATATCGTGTGGCCTCCGAGAGGCGAAGGTGGGCATGGGTATGATCCGGTTTTCGTACCGGAAGGTTGCGCGCGGACTTTCGCCGAGATGGGGGCGGAGGAGAAAAACGCGCTTAGCCATCGAGGGCGGGCGGTTGGGAAGTTGATTGAAGAGTTTTTCTCTTCTCCTATTTGAGGGAGCTTTTTGGCCAAGCGGGGCGGTTTGTCCCCCTCGCCTCGTGGGAGGGGTTAGGGGTGGGGGAGCGCGGCTTGGTTAAACGCTTTAAGGTCAAGCGCTTCCCTTGCTGAACTCCCCCCTCCCTAACCCTCCCCACAAGGGGGAGGGAATCCTGCCGGAGCTTGTTGCTATATTTTCCTGAAAACCGGATTACGCCCATGCCAAACCTCGCCGTCTATATCCACTGGCCCTATTGCGTGGCCAAGTGCCCTTATTGCGATTTCAATTCGCATGTCGGCGACGTCGAGGATCAGGCGCGCTGGCGCGCGGCTTATGCGCGCGAGATCGGATATTATGCGGAAGCTTTGCCGGATCGGCGGGTGACGTCGGTATTTTTCGGCGGCGGCACGCCGTCCTTGATGGAACCGGCGACGGTGGCGGCGGTTCTGGGCGAGGTCGCGCGGCACTGGAACGTGGCGGACGATTGCGAGATTACGCTCGAAGCCAATCCCAATTCGGCCGAGGCGGGAAAATTCGCCGGTTTCCGGGCGGCGGGCGTCAATCGGTTGTCGCTCGGCGTGCAGGCTTTGAACGACGAGGCTTTGCGGTTTTTGAGCCGCGCGCATGACGCAAGCGAGGCGCGGCGGGCGATCGAGTTGGCGCGCGGGCATTTTCCGCGCTTTTCTTTCGACCTGATTTACGCGCGCAAGGATCAAAGCGTGGCGGCGTGGGCGGCGGAATTGCAAGAGGCGCTGCAACTGGCCAACGGGCATTTGTCGCTTTACCAATTGACCATCGAGCCGAATACGCAATTTCATACCCGGCACCAGCGCGGCGAGGTTTTGACCGCGCCGGAGGACGAAGCGGTGCGCATGTATGAAATGACGCAAGCGATTTTGGGCGAAGCCGGCATGCCGGCCTATGAGGTTTCCAACCACGCGCGGCCGGGCGCGGAAAGCCGCCATAACCTGAGCTATTGGCGCTATGAGGATTATATCGGCATCGGCCCGGGGGCGCACGGACGCTATCAAATTGTGGGAGAGGATGGGGCGTTTTCATTCGCACGGCGAATGTCAGGCGAACTTGGTGAGAGGCGCGCGAATATTGACCCCTCTCCTGCGAAAACTAAGGATTTAGTTCCGCCTAAAAACGGAACTAAATCCAAGTTTTCGCTTCCTCCCCCGCAAGGGGGGAGGAACGCCCGTTTTGCCGCCGACAATCATCGCGCGCCGGAAGTGTGGCTGAGCCAGGTGACGGCGCGAGGCAATGGCTTGCGGCTGTGCGAGCCGCTCGATGAGGCGACCGCCATGCGCGAAGCTTTGATGATGGGCTTGCGGTTGGCGGAGGGCATCGACCCTGCGGCGTGGGCGGCGAAATTTTCCGCGCCGCTTGAGGCGTATCTCGATGCGGCGAAAGTCGCGCGGCTGATCGAGGAAGGCTACCTCGCTCGCGATGCGCGATACGTGCGCGCGACGGCGGCGGGATTGCAGCGGCTTAATGCGGTTCTGCATTACCTGACGAACTGAAAATTACATCATGACCGGGCCGTCGGCGACGAGGCCGGCCCACATGCGGGGGCGCGGCCGGGCTGGCGCCATGCGATGGGCCGCCGGCGCGGGCGCTTGCGGTGCGTTGGCCGGCGCTTGCGGCCCGGCGGCTTCCGCAATGCCGCCCAAGGACAGGGAGATGCCGGCGATGCCGTCGAGAAAGCCGGATACACTGTCCGACAGTGAGGGTGCGGCGGGCTGGTTGAGCGCCTGGTAATTGCGCGACGGCCGATGGCTTGGTGAAAAGGGGCGGTTATAATCCCTGGCTAGCGCGGTCATGAAAATCTCCGTTTAAAAATACGTCGCTTAAAAAATCACCGTTTGAAAGATCGTGCGTCGATGAACCCATGCTACGGGCGCAGGGTTAACGGATGCTGAATTTTCGTACCTAAGCTATTGAAAGTAAAAGAAGATTACTGCATTTGTCTCAAATTGCGCGCAACTAAAAAAGGGGGCTAGGGGCCTAGGGTTTAGGGGCTGGGGAACGCATGGAAGGCCGGCGTTCGGCATGTGGGGATTTACTTTCGTTGCCGAATAATTTGCTCGCCCGGAAATGATTCCCAGCCCCCAGAGTCTAAACCCAATTAAAACGGCGTCATTCCGCAAAATTTTCTTCCCTGCCGCAAGGCGGGGGAGAAAATGTGTGCGGAATCCGATTTGGTAAAATCCGGCACAACCAAATGGGATTCCGGATAAATTTCCTTCCGCGCGTTGAAACGCGCGAAAGGAAATTTTCCGGAATGACAGCCCTTTTAATTGAGTCTGGACCCTAGCCTTTATCTTCCCGCGAAGGTGGCCGGGGCGGGATCGAGCAGGCGGCCGCCTTCCGGCGTCACTTGGTCGATGGCGAGGCCGCGCTGCACGGTGCCGTCTTCCCTCAAGCGAAAGATGCCGTCGACGCCGGCAAAGCCGTTCGGATTGGTGAGGGCGGCGCGGCTGAAATTGCTGCCGCCCTTGGCCAGCAGCGCGGCCAAGGCGGTCGCGTCATAGGCCAGCGTCACGAGGCGTGGCGGCGTTTTTCCGTAAGCCTTTTGATAGGAAGCGACGAAACGGCCGCGCGCGGCCGGGTCGGCGCCGGCATACCAGCCGCCGGCGAGGAACGAGGCGTCGGGGCCGAGATCGTCCATGTCCCAGAGGCCCGTGCCGAGCAATTTGATTTTGCCGGCGGCGAAGCCGGCGCGCTGCAACTGGGCGATGACTTTACCCAGCTCGGCCCCGCCTTCGGGCAGGAACAGGGCGTCGATATGATCGCGGTCGCCGGCCAAGGCCGCGATGGCGGTGACGAGATCGCCGCTGCCGGGATCGAAACGCTCGAAGCCGATCATCAGGGCGCCGTCGCGGGCGACCGCGCGGGAAAAGGCGTCGCCGACCAGGTTGCCATAGGCGTTGTCGGGCACCAGCGCCGCGAAATTATGGAGGCCTTGCGCGTTGGCGTAATCGGTCACCCGGTTGACCTGCGGCGTCGGTGCGAAACCCATGACATAGAGGCCGGGCTCGGCAAGGGACGCATCGGTGGTGAGTGCCAACATGTTGACGCCGGCGTCCTCGGCGACCGGTTTTACCGCCGCGACATTGGCGGCGAATACCGGGCCGATGATGAGTTTTGCGCCATGATCGATGGCGTCGCGCGCGGCCCGCGCCACCGCAGCGGGACCGCCCTTGGCGGTATCGTGCGGCATGAGCTGGAAACCCTTGCCGCCGACGTCGAAGACCGCGAGTTGCGCCGCGTTGAGCATCGCCTGGCCGAGGCCGGCATAGGGGCCGCTGAGCGGCAAAAAGATCGCGACCTTGGCGGGCGCGGATGCCAAGGCCGGCGGATAGGTGGTGGTAGCCGCTTGGGCGGATGGCGGTGCGGGTATGCCGGGCGTTGTTATTCCGGGCGTCGCCGCGCCGGGCGTTGCAGGCGTCGCTTGCGCGCCTTCCGGCGGCGGGTTCGGAGCCGGCGGCAGGGCGCTTTCGGTCACTTGCGCTTCGGGCGCGGGATTGGGGGTCGGCGCTTCGGTTTGTGGCGGCGGCGGGGTTTGCGCTAGATTGCCGTTGCCCCACGGCCATACGGCGCAGCCGCCGAGCAACGCCAGCACGAGACATGACAGCAAAGAAATCCGCAAGAAAGAAGACATCGAACGACTACCCGCTGATGGCCCGCGCCGCGCTTGAAACTAGCCGGGATAGGGGTGCGTGTAAACCGGAGCGTTTTCTTAATGACCCCGGATTTATGCCGGAGGAATTTAGAAAACGCTCCGTCCTCGCGAAGGCGGGGAGCCGGGATTATGCCGGGAATTTTTCGGCGGGACTCTTTATCGTCGCGACGCCGATCGGCAATCTCGGCGATATAACGCTGCGCGCGCTGAGCGTTTTGGACGGCGTCGATTGCGTCGCCTGCGAGGATACAAGGGTCGGCGGCGGGCTTCTGGCGCGCTATGGCATTAAAAAACCGTTGCTGCCCTATCACGATCATAATGCCGAGGGGCAGAGGCCGAAGATTATCGCGCGCATCGACGCGGGCGAAGCGGTCGCCCTCATCAGCGACGCCGGCATGCCGTTGATCGCCGATCCGGGTTTCAAATTGGTGCGTGATTGCCGTGAGCGGGGCTTGGCGGTGACGGTCGTTCCCGGCGCCAACGCGGCTTTGACGGCTTTGGCAGGATCGGGCTTGCCGAGCGATGCGTTTTCGTTTGCGGGCTTTTTGCCGCCGAAAAAGACCGCGCGGCGTACGGCGATTGGGGCCTTGGCCGGCGCGCCCGGCACGCTGGTGTTTTACGAAGCGCCACAGAGGTTGGCCGCGGCGCTTGGCGATCTGGCGGAAATATTGGGCGCGGATCGCGAAGCCGCCATTGCCCGCGAATTGACCAAATTGTTCGAGGAGACGCGGCGCGGGACGCTGGGCGAATTGGCCGGGCATTATGCCGCGAACGCGGCCAAGGGCGAGATCGTCATTGTGGTTGGGCCGGCGGATACGGCGGCGGCAAAAACACAATCCGCCGATCTGGAAAAAACACTGAAAGAGAATTTGCGCGCCTTAAGCCTGCGCGACGCGGTGGCCGCGACGGCGACAACGACCGGGGCCAAAAAATCCGCGGTCTATGCGCTGGCGCTGCGGTTGGTGGGGAAAGATAAATGACGGCGGTGAAGAAAACCGCTTATCGTACCGGTGTGCTGGCCGAGGCCTTATGCCGGTTCGCGTTGCGGCTCAAGGGTTACCGGATCGTCGCCTCGCGCTATCGTTCGCCGTTGGGCGAGGTCGATATTATAGCATCGCGCGGGGGATGTTTGGCCCTCGTCGAGGTCAAGGCGCGGGCGACGCGGGCGGATGCGGCGGAAGCGGTTGGCATGCGCCAGCGCGAACGGCTCGCGCGCGCGGCGGGCGATTTCCTCGCGCGCCATCCGCATTTCGCCGCCCATCGTGTGCGGTTCGATGTGATGCTGGTGGCGGGACGGCGCTGGCCGGTGCATATTGAGGATGCGTGGAGGCCGGAATGAAAAAATTGCGCGTTGCCATCCAGATGGATCCGCCTGGAAAGCTGTCGAAACGGTTCGACAGCACGCTTTATCTCGCGCGCGCTGCCGCGCGGCGCGGCTATGAGTTGTTTCATTACGAGCCGCGCCATTTGCGCGTCGAGACGGATGGCGGCAAGCGCCGCATTACGGCGCAAGGGCATGCGCTGAAATTCAAAAGCGCGGCGCAGGACAGCGTTTATCATGGTGCGGCGCAAACGCAGGATTTGAGCGGCTCTGATGTCGTCCTGATGCGGCAGGACCCGCCCTTCGACCTCGCCTATTTTGCCGCCACGCATATCCTGGAACTTTTGCCGGTCAAAGTGCGGGTCATCAACGATCCGAAAGGCGTGCGCGACGCGCCGGAGAAATTGATCGCCTTGCATGCGCCGCAATTGCTGCCGCCGACGCTTGTCACGCGCGATGTCGCAGCGATAGAGAAATTCCGCGCGCGCCACGGCGAGATTATTTTCAAGCCCTTGTTCGGCTTCGCGGGGCACGGGATTTTCCGTTTCGGCCCGGATGACGGCAATTTGCATGCGCTTTTGGAACAAATGGCGGCGCTCAATGGCGAACCGTGGATGATCCAGAAATTCCTGCCGGCGATTGCCCATACCGGCGACAAGCGGATTATTCTTTTGGACGGCGAGCCGGCCGGGTGTTTCACGCGCATGCCGGCGCGGAAAGACGGGCGCGGCAATATGCGGGTGGGGGCCAAGCCCAGCCGCGCGCCTTTGACGCGGCGCGACAGGGAGATTTGCGAGGTTTTGGCGCCGATCCTCAAATCGCGCGGGCTTTACCTCGCCGGCATCGACGTGATCGGCGATTATTTGACCGAGGTCAACGTCACCTCGCCGACCGGCTTGGTGGTCGCGGATCGATTGGCGGGGCGGACCGGGAAGGCGACGATTGCGGAGCGGTTTTGGGAGGGGGTATTGGCTGAGTAGTCCCAGAACAACAAGCATCTGGACAATAAAAAAAGCCGGGCGCACAATTCATTTGTGGCTAAACTTGAACAAGTTTTTGGTTTCAAACCATCCAAGAATGCGGAGGGACTCGATGTCGATCTTGCGAGCCTCCTTGTCGGTTTCGACGAACTTGCCGTTCGTGCCGGTTTTCGCTCGGAGGATGTGCGCGGCACTCGTGGCGCGACACTGCGCCTGCCATCCGGCGCCATGATCGGCCTTGAAGAACATCCATCTCCCCGTGATTTTCTCAGCCTGACGGCCGCATCGGGGGATGTCGCCAAAGTTGGCGCTCCGGCGATCATGGAGGAAACGAAGCGCGCGGTTCATCTTGGCGATCACGAAATCGAGTGGGTGGCCGACACGGAACAGGCCAGAAAGAATGCCGAGGATTTTATCAAGGGCCCGCCTTTTGCCGCTCCGGCACCCTGAGTCAGGCCTTAAAAACATGGATGCCCGCCTGCGCGGGCATGACGCTCCCGCGTGATAAGCGTCCTCTCGAACAAGCCGCTTGGCTCCTTCGTTCCGCGATGCTAACAATACCGGCGTGTGCAGGGTTCCTGCGCCGCTCCCGCCTCGTTCTTTTTCCCTGAATCCTGACCCCCGATCCCCGCTGATGGTCGCCCGCGTTGCCACGGTCGCGTTTGAAGGCACCCGCGTGCTCGATATCGACGCGCAGGTGCAGATGGCGCATGGCGTGGTGTGCTTCACGCTGGTCGGCTTGCCGGACAAGGCGGTGGCCGAAAGCCGCGAGCGGGTGCGGGCGGCGTTGCATGCTTTGGGACTGTCGCTGCCGGCGAAACGCATCACGGTTAATCTGGCCCCGGCGGATGTTCTGAAAGAAGGCTCGCATTTCGATTTGCCGATTGCCTTGGCGCTTTTGGCCGGCATGGGCGTGCTGCCGCAGGAGGAAATCTCGCATTACACGGCGCTCGGCGAATTGGGATTGGATGGCGCGATTGCGCCGGTCGCCGGCGTGTTGCCGGCGGGAGTCACCGCCTTGGAGCATGGGCGCGGGCTGATTTGCCCGGAGAAAAACGGCGGCGAGGCGGTATGGGCCGGCGAGAATCTGGACGTTCTGGCCGCGCCGTCCTTGATTGCCCTCATCAATCATTTCAAAGGCGCGCAGGTCTTGAGCCGGCCCGCGCCGCAACTGCGCAACGAGCAGGGCGGCTTCCTCGATATGCGCGACATCAAGGGGCAGGAGATTGCCAAGCGCGCGCTGGAAGTCGCGGCGGCCGGCGGGCATAATCTTTTGATGATAGGTCCGCCCGGCGCGGGCAAGAGCATGCTGGCGGCAAGGTTGCCGGGGATTTTGCCGCCGCTCAGGCCTGACGAGGCGTTGGAAGTCTCGATGATTCATTCGCTCGCCGGCTTATTGGATGACGGGAAATTATTGCATCGCCGGCCTTATCGCGACCCGCATCATTCGGCTTCCCTGCCGGCCTTGGTCGGCGGCGGCATGCGGGCCAAGCCGGGAGAAATATCGCTGGCGCATAACGGCGTTTTGTTTTTGGACGAATTGCCGGAATTCCAGCGCCCGGCCTTGGAGGCTTTGCGCCAGCCTTTGGAAACGGGACGCGCCGTCGTGGCGCGCGCCAATCATCACGTGACATACCCGGCGCGCGTGCAATTGATCGCGGCAATGAATCCCTGCCGCTGCGGGCATTTGGACGATGCCGCGCGGGCCTGTTCCCGCGCGCCCAAATGCGCGGCCGATTACCAGGCGCGCATTTCGGGGCCCTTGTTCGACCGTATCGATTGCCATGTCGACGTGCCGGCGGTCAGCGCCAGCGATTTGAGCCTGCCGCCGGCCGCGGAGGATTCGGCGATGGTGGCGGCGCGGATTTTAAAGGCGCGGCAGGCGCAGGCCGCGCGTTATGCCTCGGCCAACGACAACGCCGCTATGCCGATCCGCACCAATGCCGAGGCCGACGGCGAATTGCTGGAAAAAGTCGCCGCGCCGGACCGGGCGGGGCGCGATCTCCTCACGCAGGCCGCTGGCCAGTTGAAGCTTTCCGCGCGCGGCTATCACCGCGTGTTGCGCGTGGCGCGCACCTTGGCCGATCTCGCGGGAGCGGACGCCGTCGCGCGCGTGCATGTGGCGGAGGCTTTGAGTTATCGGAGACTGGACGCGGGGCGGTAGATAATTATCCGAAAGATGGATGCCCGCCTTCGCGGGCATGACGCCCGCTGTTTGCATCAACCTAAACGGGAACCGCTCTAATTCCCAGCCCCTGATCCCTGTCTTCTGTTTTCTGTCTTCCGGATCAGCATCCGCCGCGCAGGCCGCAAGCATGGCTTTCACGGGTCGGGTAGGCGGGGGCGCTGGCGGATGCCAGGTGATAGCCGCTCTTTTCCAGGAGGGCGGCGAATTGTTGCTTGAGGCGCGCGGCGTCGCGCCTGAACATCGCCAACAGGCGGCCATGCAGCGTGCGGCCGTCGGTGAGGCCTTCATGCAGCGCATGCAGCGGGTTGACAAGGCGCCCGGCGACATGGACCTCGAAATGCAAGTGCGGGCCGGTCGAATAGCCGGTCGAGCCGACATAGCCGATCACTTCGCCCTGCGTCACACGCTCGCCGCGATGCATGGCGCGGGCGAAGCGGCTCATATGGCCATAGATGGTTTCGATACCGCCATTGATGCGCATATGGATGCAGCGGCCATAACCGCCGTCCCAGCCGATCTGGGTGATGACGCCGTTGCCGGCGGCGTGGATCGGCGTGCCCCACGGCTCGCCGAGATCGATGCCGGGGTGGAATTCGCGATGATCGGAAATGGGGTTGATGCGCCAGCCATAGGGCGAGGTGATGTGGACGTCGGCGACCGGCATGCGCAGGACCGCATGGCGGACCACGCTGTGGCCCTTCGGGTCGAAATAACCCGGCGCCTTGTCGCCGAGCGTCGCACGAAAGGCCGGCTTGGCTTGCCCGTCGATGATGAGGTTGGCGTAAAGGATGGTGCCTTCCCCAGCCGCGCGGCCGCGCGCGGTGGTCGATTGCTGGTACAAGACCTGGAAACGGTCGCCGGCATGGATGTCGTGCTGGAAGTCGACGTCGTGGCGGTAGATATGGATCAGGGAGGCCATGATGGCGCGCGGCACGCCGGCATCGGCGGCGGCCCGGTACAGCGAGCCGTGGATCTCGCCCTCGGCCGCGAAGCGTTGCGTCACCATCGGGACCAGGCGCGCGTCGGCGGTGAAATCGCCGGCATTGTTGCGCGCCAGCGTGATCTCGCGATTGTCGCCGGGTTCGAAGGCGACGGCGTCGAGGTTTTCCTGCCCGCCGCTTTGCGCCAGCAAAAGGCGCATCCTTTGGCCGGCCTCCATCTGGTGCGGATCATAGACTTTGCGCAGGGCGTCGATCGCCGCCATCGCCTGGCCCTGGTCGATGCCGGCGTCTTCCAAAAGGTCGCTGAGGGTTTCGCCGGCGTCGAGCGTGACGTCGCGCATGACATGGCGCGGCGCGGTCGCGGCTTGGGTGGTTGCGGACGGCGCAGGCGCGGGCGCGGGTGTGGACGGCGCGGCTTCGGTCAAGGCGATGGGCGGTGCGGGAGCCGGGACGGCGGTGCCGGCGGCGCTACCGGCATCGGCCGTTTCATAGCCGGCGGCCGGCCGCAGGCCGGGATGAACGCCGAGCGCGCCGATGCCAAGCGCGAGGGTGCCGGCAATCATCAGTTGAGTAACGGGGCGGGCCTGCAGCGAATTGGCGCGCGCGATTCCGAAGCGGTTTCTCGGCAAGGGCGTCCCTGTGGCAGCGAAAGAGGGAAAGGAATGCGGGCTCAAGATACAAAGGCGGAAGATGGATTTGCGCCGGGGAGACTGTCAACGCCAAATCGCTTGATTTTTCATGGATTTGGCCTTTTTCTGGGGATAAAAGCGGGGGCTTTTTCAGTAATACATTGATTTAAAACGAAATTTTATTGAACCATGGCATAATCCAGCCTTCCGAATCGAGCAATCTAATTACAATAATATGTAATTTATTATAATAATATTTCATGTGCAGATGCAGAAAAATCAGGTGATTCAGTGATTTGCCCGATTATGTCCTAAAAATGGCGGCGGCGGTCGCGGGCCAGCGGGATATGGCTCTGGATTACCCACCAATCGGGATGGGCGGTAAGGATTTGTGCGGCGGCCTGCCGCGCATGCGAACGGTCGGGGTAAAGCCCGAAACAGGTGGCGCCGCTGCCCGACATGGCGGCGAAGAGACATTCCGCCGAGGCTGCGAGCACTTTCAGGATAGCGGCGATGCCCGGCATTAATTTCATGGCAGGTGCTGCGAGATCGTTATGGCGTTGCCTGAGCATAGCGGCGAGTGCGGCAGCGTCTTTGGGATAACTTTCAAAGCGCGCCTCCGGCGAGAAGGGCGCGCCGCTTTGGCGAAATGCTTTATAAACGTCGGCAGTGGCGAGGCCCTTGCCGGGATTGACGAGGACGATGTCGGTATGCGGCAGTTCGGGGCCGGATTCGGTGCCGCCCGGCGTCAAATAAAGCGTGTCGCCGTCGAGGCAGGCGGCGATGTCCTGCCCATGCGTGTTGGCGGCTTGGTAAAGGCGCGGATCGCCGGCATCGAGGCCCCAATGGATGGCAAGGGCGCGCAACGCCGCCGCCGCGTCGGCCGAGCCGCCGCCGATGCCCGAGGCGACCGGCAGGTTCTTGGTGAGGGTCAATGTGACGCCGAGTTCCTTGCCGGTGAGTTCCGCAAGGGTGCGCGCGGCGCGCACCGCGAGGTTGTTATCGGCCGGTTCCTTTCGCAGCGCTTCGGCGCGCGGGCCTTCGAGGGCGAAGGAAAAGGACGATGCCGGCTCCAGCGTTATTTCATCGCCGACGCCGGCGAAAGCGACGAGGCTGTCAAGCTCGTGATAACCGTCCCCGCGCCTTCCGGTGACGTGGAGATAGAGATTGAGCTTGGCGGGGGCGGGTTGGCGCAGCATGGGGGCTAGGGGCTAGGGGCTAGGCCATGCTCATTAGCAAATTCATTTCCTGAATGGTAACTTTCTCGCATGTACTGTTTTCCCTAGCCCCTAGCCCCCAGCCCCCAGCCCCTTTCATGCGCATCCTCTTCTTCGGCGATATTATGGGTAAAAGCGGCCGCGAGGGCCTCGCCCGGCATGTGCCGGATTTGCGCGCGCGGCTTAAGCCGGATGTGGTGATTGCCAATGCCGAGAACGCCGCCGGCGGGTTTGGCGTCACGGATAAAATCGCGCGGGAATTCTATACGCTCGGCGTCGATTGCCTGACCACCGGCAACCATGCGTGGGATCAAAAGGAATTGCTCAAGACCATCGATAACGATCCGAAGCTTTTGCGCCCCCTGAATTATCCCGATGGCACACCGGGGCGCGGCAGCTACCTGCATGTGCTGGCGGACGGGCGCACAATCCTGATCGTCAATGTGATGGCGCGGCTTTTCATGGAGCCGGCCCTCGACGATCCGTTTGCCGTGACGGAAAGGTTTTTGGCCGCGCATAAATTGGGGCAAGCGGCGCAGGCCATCCTGATCGATTTTCATAGCGAGGCGAGTTCCGAGAAAATGGCGTTCGCGCATTTTTGCGACGGGCGCGTCTCGGCCGTCATCGGCACCCATACGCATATTCCGACGGCGGACGAACAGATCCTGCCGCGCGGCACGGCTTACTTGAGCGATGCCGGCATGTGCGGCGATTACGACAGCGTCATCGGCATCAGGAAGGAATTGTCGCTTTGGCGCTTCGTTAAAAAAATTCCCGGCGAGCGCATGGCGCCGGCCGAGGGTGAAGCGACGGTGTGCGGCGCGTTCGTGGTTACCGACGACAAGACCGGCCTTGCCGTGAGCATCGAGCCGTTGCGGGTGGGGGGACGGTTGCGGCAGAGGATGCCGGAAGCATAACGGCTTTATACCAGTGGCCCGATGAATTGACTCGTAAAGACCGCTATTTCAATTCATCGGGCCTTCGGCGGCATAAGCCGCCGCCGCGGCGGTCGCCGCGGATACCAACGGCTTTTATGATAAAGTTCATAACGCCTTTGGTATTACTCATCTTCCAGATGTTTTCCAATATCCATGCTGCCGCCGAGAATGCGGGCGACATGCGCCACGCCGCTTCGTTTCTGGTAAACGATGAGATGTCGGCCGGTGCCGAAAACCTTGAACTCGTCCGATAAAGACGGATGAAAGTGCCCGATGCCGGGATTGTGCACGATGAGGGAAAGATCCTTCAAAAGGATGCCGCGATAGGCGAGCATTTGGTTCTCGCCCCAATTCTCGAACGTATATTGCAGAATGTCGGCGAAATCCCGCCGCGCGGCAGGCGAAAGATGCGGCAACAAATCAGGGAAGGACATCGGGATTTATTTTTTTGCCGGCCTTGGCGTTGGCGATCGCCTGTTGGGTTATTTCCTCGATCAGTTCCGGCGTCAAGGGTTGCGATTCCCCCCGCGCGATTTGTTCCTCGCCGACCTTGACCGCCGCGCGCAGCGCCGCGATCTTGCGGTCGTCCTCGCGCAGGCGGCGCAGCGCGTCGCGCACCACTTCGGAAGCGTTGCCGTAAAAACCCTCCGCGACCTTGCTTTCGAGATATTTTTCCATTTCGGGCGACAGGTTGATGTGCATGGCGTTCTCCATAAAATAGTCATATCATTTACATATAATATACACGATATGTATATTTTGTGCAAGCGAACGATGGATGCCCGCCTGCGCGGGCATGACGCCGCTCGTAAATCGAGGCCGGACTTAATCCGCGTTGCCATCCAGCGCTTCGCGCCACGCGGGTTCGCGCGGCGGGGTCGGCTGGCGTTTACTTTTCGTCGATCTGGCCGGCTTGTGCTATGGCCCGCGCATGGACGCCGAGGACGCCCAAGAAGCCTTCCGAATCCTTGTGATCGAAGGAACCTTCGTCTTCCATCGAACTGTCGTTCGAAAACAGGGAATGCGGCGCTTCGGACGCGACGTAAGCGATGTTGCCCTTATAGAGCGCGGCCGTGACAGTGCCGGTGACGAGCGCGGCGATCTCGGCGATGGATTTTTTCAGCATGCGGCTGGCGAGGTCGTTT
>DATKSH010000098.1:0-4481 GCA_035531735.1 Alphaproteobacteria bacterium | reverse complement strand
CCGGGAACCCATTTATGCTCTCGAAAAATGGATGCCCGCCTTCGCGGGCATGACGCCGGTCTTTATAAATTGTCGATCGAAGCTACGCCGCCGCCCGTGCCAGCGCGCCGAGTTTTTCAAGCAGGTAGTCCAGATCTTCGCTGCCGAAATCCTCGTATTGGGTGAGGATGCGTTCGATCACGCGTGCGCGGTAACGTTTGCGGTCTTGAGGCTCGCCGTCCATCGGCGTCTCGCGCACCACGTCCATGGCGATGCGCACAGCCGGCAGGAAGCGCGCCGGCAATCCCGATTTATCATAGAGAGACTTAAGTCCGAGGCGGCCGGCGTCATGCATCAGGACGCGCGCGTTGAGAAGCGGCACATCGGCCATGATGGCGACCGCCGCCTCGAAGAAAACCAGGTCGCCCATGCAGAGTGCGCGCAGCACGAGCGACGGCGTCAGGCGCTTATGGGCATGCATCTGCGCCGCCAGTTTTTCGACGTCTTCGCCGCCGGCGCCGCTGGAGATATTGATGATGCTGCGCTCGCGGCTTTGCAGGACCAGGTCGGCGGCCAGCGCCGGCGGCAATTCGTGGGTGGCGACCAGTTGTTCCTGAAGCCGCTCGGAAACCAGTATGACAAGCCGCTCGGCGATGGTGACCGGCAGCCTTGCGCGCTGCACCATGTTGGCCTTGACCGCCTCGCTGTGCGGAAAACGGTCGATGGCCTTGCCGAAACCGGCGTCGCTTATATGGGCGCCGGCATTGTTCATCAGGAGGGCGACCGCCTGCTCGCCGCCGTCTTCGATCAAGGCGTCGGCCACTTGTTCGGACACCTGCGGCCGCGCGGCGATGGCTTCCTGCCGCGCGCCGGCGTTCTGGCGCACGATGGCGATCAGGTCTTCGTCGGTCAGCACGGGAGAATGGGCGAGGATCGGCAGCGCCACCTCCTCGATATCGCCGGCCAGCTTAAGGGCCACGTCGTGCGGCAGGCGCGCGGCGCTGCGCAGGCTTTCGGCCAGGGCTTTTCTTACCGTCGCCTCGACGTCTTTCGCCATCAGGCGCACGACGTCTTGCGCCAGCGTCCGTTCCTTGTCGGTCAGGTGCGGGTTGTCGATATTTTGCGCGAGCTTGCCGGCCATCTCGGCCCGCGTGTGCGGCGAGGGCTCGGCCAGGAGGCGGGCGACGTCGGCTTGCGAGAGGGACGAGGCCATGCGATTCCCTTCGTTTTCCGTAGCCGTCATGCCCGCGCTCGGCGCGGGCATCCACGTCTGTTTTTTTACAACGTGGATGGCCGGGCCAAGCCCGGCCATGACGCAAAAAGATAGTTCCGGGCACACGGAGATGCCGTTTTTCTTTCGATGCGGTTGACTATCGAACCGAAGCCTTGCAGTTTGGTAAAGCGCGCGCACGCGCTTGCATGAAATGACGGGGGATGCGTTGCCGGCATGATCGATCTCAAGCAGCATATCCGCGGCATTCCCGATTTCCCCAAGCCCGGCATACTCTTTTATGACATCGGCACCCTGATCGCCCATGGGCCGGCGTGGCGGGAAACCGTCGCGCGACTGGCCGAGATCGTGGACGCGGACAAGCCCGATCTTTTGGTCGGCATCGAATCGCGCGGTTTCCTGGCGGCGGCGCCGGTCGCGGCGGCGCTCGGCATCGGCTTCGTGATGGTGAGGAAGAAGGGCAAATTGCCGGGTGCCACCATTCCGCATAGTTACAAACTGGAATACGGCGAAGACACCATCGAGATTCAGGAAGGGCTTTTGCAAAAAGGCCAGCGCGTCGCGGTGATCGACGATTTGCTGGCCACCGGCGGCACCGCCAACGCCGCGATTACGCTCGCGCGCCGGGTCGGGGCCGAGGTCGCGCGCGCCGCCTTCGTCATCGAGCTCGGTTTTCTCAAGGGGCGCGAGCGGCTCGGCGTGCCGGTGTCGAGCTTGGTGAATTACGAGGCTTAATTTAGGTGGCAGTTTACTTATTTCCAGCAAAGCATCGGTTATTTGCAAAGCCATCAACGAAATAAGTAAACTGTCACCTAAATTACGGAATGGATTTTATATCGGCCCGGCGCCGACGGTCAGGCAACTGCGGCCGTGGTTCGCCATATAGCCGCAGACGGTTTGCGCGGTCTGCCGGTCGATGCCGATGAGACGCGCGCGGTACATATAAGTGCCGCCGATCGAGACTTTTTCGACGATCTGCTGGGCGGTGCCGAGCAACTTCGGCATGGTGCCGACGAGGCGGCCCAGCGCCTGATAGCCGAGATCGGGATTGTCGTAGGCGCCGATCTGCACGCCCCACTGGCCGTCCGCGTCGCCGGCGTCGGCCGGCGGTTCCGGCAGCGTCAATTTTGCCGGCAGCGTCACATATTCGCCGTGCTCGGCGGGAGCGTCGTCGCCGCTGTCGCCTTCGGGGAAATTGGGGCTGTCGGTTTCGCTGGCGAGGCGCGATTCCGTTTGCGCGTCCCTGGCGAAGGACTGGTCGAGCAACAACGCCATACGGTTGTCGCGCGAAACGCTCGAATGGCCGCCGAACACCACGCCGATCAGGCGCGTGCCGTCGCGCACCGCCGACGAGGCGAGGTTAAACCCGGACGCCCGCACATAGCCGGTCTTGATGCCGTCCATGCCCGGATAGCGCGCCATCAGGTGATCGTGGTTTTCGAACGTGGTGCCGTGATAAACGAAGGAGCGGGTGCTGAAGTAATGGTAGAATTGGGGAAAATGATAGATCAGGGCATGGGCGAGGATCGCGGTGTCGCGCGCGGTCGTCATCTGCCCGGAATTGGGCAGGCCCGAGGCGTTGTTGTAATGCGTGTGGTCCATCCCGAGCAAATGCCCCTCGCGCGTCATCATGGCGGCGAAGCGGCTTTCGCTGCCGTTACCCAAAGCTTCGGCCAGCACCACCGCCGCGTCGTTGGCCGATTGGGTGACGATGCCGAGGATGCAGTTTTGCACGCGGATGTGATGGCCGGGACGCAGGCCCAGCTTGGTCGGCGATTGCTCCGAGGCGTGGCGCGAAACCGGCAATTCCTGATCCATTTTCAGCCGCCCGTCTTCGAGCGCCTGGAAGGTCAGGTAAAGCGTCATCATCTTGGTCAGCGATGCCGGGTGGCGCAGCGAATCCGCGTCGGTTGCATGCAAAATGCGGCCGCTTTCGGCGTCGATCACGATGTCGGCATAGGGCGCGGTCGCGGCCACCAGCGAGTAATGGTGGTGGCGATGATGGCGATAAACGCGGTGATGGATGGTGTGGTGGTGGGTATGGGCTTTAGCCGGCAGGGGAGTCAGCAAAATAACTGTTAATGCCATGATAAAAAAGGAAATTTTTGCCATGAGAGGGCGGGAGGAATGCAGGGGCATGAGGAAATTCCACGATTCGACTCGACCCGGCCGACTAAACGCCGCGGCAAAATCGAATGCAAGCTTTTGTTGACAATGCGGGGGATTGTGAATTATTTTGCGTTGCAGCATGAACGAGGGGATCGTTTCCGATCCCAATCCCCGCCATCCTTCCCGAATCGAAACGGACCGCCCCATGCCTCGCCAAAACCGCAACGACAATCTCCGCATTGACAACACAACCAATGCATCCCCTCAACGCCCCAGCCACGGAGCCATCCCCATGACCGAGCCAGTGGAACAGCACATGGAAAAAGTCACCCAGGGCCTGATGAAGGCCTGCGAAGACATCAACGCCGCCTGCAGCGAGTCGATGAGCGCGATGATGGAATCGAACGCCGCCATGGGCCGCGGTTGCGAGGAATGGAGCCGCAACATCGGCAGCCTCATGCAGGATTCGATCGCCCGCATGATGAACGGCGGCCGCGGCATGATGAATGCCAAGAGCCTCGACGAGCTTGCCCGCATGCAATCCGAGATCATGAAAGATTGCTTCGAGCAGGGCATGGCCGGCATCGGCCGCCTGTCGGAAATTTCCGCCCGCGTCGCCAAGGAAGCGATGGAGCCGGTCGCCCGCCAGGCCAACGCGGCCATGAGCAAGGCCGCCCAGCATGTCCAGCAGATCCAGACGCAGGGCAAGGCGGCGTAATTTCCCGACCGGGCGGACGCGAGAAAATCCCGGTGCGGTTTGCCGCGAAGGATTAAGGGCGGTGCCGCGCCGCTAAATTAACCACGTTTGATGGCGATGAAAGTAATAAGGGCCGTAGGTTTTGTGTTATATTTGCCTAGCAGGCGACATTTATAATTAAAAGGCTAGGCCATGGCACTGTACGGCTTTTTTTCACCGGAAATGGAACTGTGGGAGCAAAAAAACGGTATTCCCTCATCGACGATTTATTTTATGAGAGTCGATGGGCAATCCGTGCCGGTCAATTTTATCGGCGGATTCGTTGGCGGGTTGCCTGCGTTGGGAACGATAGGTGGCGAAGTTGGCCGTCCCGAAAATCCAGCAAGCTATAACTTCATCGGCGAAATTGGCTCCGGCGGATTACGGATTGCGTCGCCGCCGGATCGACAACAAGACGCGCGCGGT
>DATKSH010000097.1:0-3993 GCA_035531735.1 Alphaproteobacteria bacterium | reverse complement strand
AAAGTTTTCGTCGCCGCGTTGGTGGCGGAATTTATCCTGCTTCTCTTTCTTTACGAAACATTCTGGCCGCCGGTCATCATCCTCGGCTGTTCGCTGCTTTCGACCACCGCCGTTTTCACCGGCCTTTGGGTTTCCGGCGTCGAACTCAACATCACGGCCATGATGGGCATGACCATGATTATCGGCATCGCCACCGAAATGGCGATTTTCTATGTCTCGGAATATGAGGAATTGGCTCAACATATGCCGCCGCGCGAGGCCTTGCGCGAGGCCAGCCGTAACCGCATGCGCCCGATCCTGATGACGACGCTGGCGGCAATCCTGACGCTTTTGCCCTTGGCGTTTGCTATGGGCCAAGGCTCGGCCATGCAGCAGCCCTTGGCCATCGCCATCATCGCCGGGCTTATGCTCCAACTGCCGTTGGTTCTGCTGCTGATGCCGGTTTTGATCGGGTTGACGATTGGTCGGCATCCTTCGCAGGAGTCCGATCAAAATATGCATCGTTAAACGAGATTGCCGGTTTAATTTTCGCCGCCGCGCAAGCCTCGGCCGGCGGGCGGCTCTGGTTCCGAAACGGCTTGACCTTGCGCCATGCCGTGGCGCTGGCAATTTTGCCCTCTTTCCATGCGTAATTGAGAGCGGCTTTCAGGACGGTTAGAACCCGGTTCTCCGCAGCGGCAAGCTCGGTGGCATCCGTTTTATCGAGTTCCGCGAGATAAGCGGCGATCCGGGCGTCCAGCTTCTCGATGGTTTCGGTAATGCGCGGCTGGTCAAAGGTTCGGCTGCCGGGCAAGACGGTCGAAGAAAGAACTTTACGCAAGGTGTGGGTTGGCAGCCAACCCGTCAACGGATGCCATTTTGTATCTGTTGAGCCGCAGGGGCTTGACGCCCCATCAACCCCGGCGCCGTTTCCGGCACCCGGAATACCGGCCCGTTTCACCCCGCTTATTAGGCAAAACTTAGATAAAAACCGGCAGCTCGTTCTCAAAATGTCACTAACTTATTGATTTTATTGGCGTCCCCTACCGGATTTGAACCGGTGTTACCGCCGTGAGAGGGCGATGTCCTAGGCCACTAGACGAAGGGGACGTGGCCGAACGCCGGCTTGGCGCCTGTCCTCCGTAGCCCGCAAGGCGAAGAAGGAAGGTGCCGGTTTTAGCCGAGCGCGGCGGCGGCATCAAGCACGGGTTTTGCCCGCACTTGGGGGATTGAGTGGCTGCGTGTTTTCGGGCACAAAGCCTTTTGCAACCAGATACCTTTTGCGGCAGTCGCCCCGCACGGCACGGGCTATATAATAAAGGCATAGACTGGGATAACGCGGGCCGTATGGTACAAACCATTTCGATAGAATGATCGCCGTTTATCCGCCCCGCGCGGATTGAATCCACGAGGGCGCTCTTATGGACCGCGACCGGCAATATCTTCAAGACGTGCAATGGCTGTTGGGCGAAATTCCCGTCGAACATTTCACCTATGCCGTCAACATCTCGCTCAAGAACAAATTTACCTATGTCGAGACCGCCAAGGTCGCCTGCTCGACCATCAAATTGTCGTTGATGGCGCTGGAGATTGAAATCGACGATCCGAAAATCGTCGGCGGCCAAAATCTGGGCGAAATGCACGACCGCGCCTTCTCGCCTCTCTTGACGCCGCGGCAAGTCGGTTCCTTCACACGGTTGCTCGAACGCAAGGATTTTATCAAATTCTGTTTCGCCCGCAATCCCTATACGCGCGCGCTGTCGGCCTATATGGATAAAATCCTGCGCAACGAAATGCAGAAGAAACCGATCGCGGATATGCTGGGCCGGCCCTTGGAAACGCCGGTGACGTTCGAGGAATTCCTCGGCTGCATCGCCCGCCAGCCGGTGCGGGAGATGGACGGGCATTGGGTGCCGCAATACGACCAGACCTTACGCGGAAAAATCGCTTACGATTTTATCGGCAGTTTCGAGCACATCGACGCGGATTTGATCGAGATCGGCACGCGCATTTCGCCGCTGTTCCCGCGCTATGCGCAGTCCGAAACCCGGCACCGCACCGGCGCCGCCGATTTCGTCGCGCAGTACTACACGGAGGAAGCGACGCAACTGGTGCGGCGAATTTATGCCGACGATTTCCGTTATTTCGGTTATTCGCCAGCGCTGGCCGATGCCGCCCGGCCGGCGACGCAAAGGGCCGGCCATTTGCCAGAAGGCGCGAAACCCTGCTAGGACTATTGCGTTTTCAACCACGCAAGCGAACAGGTTTCCATGGCCAACCCGGCGAAAAAGAGCGGCCCCGCTTATCAATATATCTACACGATGAAGGGCCTGTCGAAGGCGTGGGCCGGCGGGAAAAAGGTGCTGGAGGATGTGTGGCTGTCGTTTTTGCCTTCCGCCAAAATCGGCGTTTTGGGCCCCAACGGCGCCGGCAAATCGACCCTGCTCAAGATCATGGCCGGCATCGACAGCGATTTTTCGGGCGAGGCATGGGCGGCCGAAGGCGCCACGGTCGGCTATCTGGAGCAGGAACCGAAACTCGATCCCCAATTGACGGTCGAGCAAAATGTGCTGGCCGGCCTTGCCGAAGATAAAAAGCTGCTCGACGAATTCGAGGCGGTGAGCAACAAACTTGGCGAAGTTTCCGATCCGGATGAAATGCAGAAGCTGATCGACCGGCAAGCCGAACTGCAGGAACAGATCGACGCGAAAAATTTGTGGGATTTGAGCCGCACGGTCGAAGTGGCGCTCGACGCCCTGCGCTGCCCGCCAGCCGACGCCAACGTGACGAAATTATCCGGCGGCGAGAAGCGGCGCGTGGCGCTGTGCCGGCTGTTGCTGCAAAAGCCCGATCTGCTGCTGCTCGACGAGCCGACCAACCATCTCGACGCCGAATCCGTCGAATGGCTGCAAAAGCATCTGCTCGCTTATCCGGGCGCCGTCGTGATGGTCACGCACGACCGCTATTTCCTCGACAACGTCACCGGCTGGATCCTCGAACTCGACCGCGGCAAGGGCATGCCTTACGAGGGCAATTACACCTCGTGGCTCAAGCAGAAGCAGAAACGCCTCGAACAGGAATCGCGCGAGGAAACCGGGCGGCAGAAAACCCTCGCCCGCGAATTGGAATGGATCAGCGCTTCGCAAAAGGCCCGGCAGGCCAAGAGCAAGGCGCGCATCACCGCCTATGAAAATCTTCTTGCCCAAAGCGGCGAGAAAACCGCCGACATCGCACAGATTGTCATTCCGACGCCGCCGCGCCTCGGCACCAACGTGATCGACGCCGATCATCTCAAGAAATCCTACGGCAACCGTTTGCTGATCGACGATCTGACGTTCAAATTGCCGCCGGGCGGCATCGTCGGCGTCATCGGCCCCAACGGCGCCGGCAAGACCACGCTGTTCCGCATGATCACCGGGCAGGAAAAACCCGACGGCGGCGGCATCCGCATCGCCGATACCGTCAAGCTCGGCTATGTCGATCAAAGCCGCGAAAGCCTCGACGCGAATAAAAACGTGTGGGAAGAAATTTCCGGCGGCAACGATCTCATCGACCTCGGCAAGCGCACCATGCCGAGCCGCGCCTATGTCGGCGCCTTCGGCTTCAAGGGCCCGGATCAGCAAAAAAAAGTCGGCATATTGTCGGGCGGCGAACGTAACCGCGTGCATATGGCGAAGATGCTCAAATCCGGCGCCAATGTTTTGCTGCTCGACGAGCCGTCGAACGATCTCGACGTCGATACCTTGCGCGCCCTCGAAGACGCGTTGGTCGATTTTCCCGGCTGCGTGGTCGTCATCAGCCACGACCGCTGGTTCCTCGACCGCATCGCCACGCATATGCTGGCCTTCGAGGGCGACAGCCGCGTGGTGTGGTTCGAGGGCAATTATCAGGATTACGAAGCCGACCGAAGGCGGCGTTTGGGCGCCGAAGCCGACCAGCCGCACCGGATTAAGTATCGGCCGTTGGTAAGAAATTAACCAAACCGACTCGCGTTCAAAGCTTTGCCTTTTAAAC
>DATKSH010000096.1:0-7075 GCA_035531735.1 Alphaproteobacteria bacterium | reverse complement strand
ACCACCGCCTTGTTCATGCCCGGCGTGTGATAATCGAGCGGCAAATTGTTGGTGTTCATCTCGCCGCCCCACAAGCCGCGCCAGCGCGGCGACAGCATGCGCCAGCCCCATGCCAGACCGAGATCGATATGGGTATCGCCTTGCGCCGTCATCGCGTTGATGGCGTTGGTGACGGTCGTGGCATCGGCGGTCATCGGCGTTACTTGCTGCGGGCAATAGGCGTTGGGACTCGGCGTGCCGTTGGTGCCGCCGGAGACGTTGTAGGTAGCGCCGCTGGTGCCGGCGCCGACGCAGGTCCTGGTGGTGCCCCATCGGCTGCGGGTCATCGTGTAGGCCCAGCAATTGTTGGTATCGCTCGGCCAGTAATATTGGCGGAACGGCTGCACCGAGGGCGGATCGTCGGTAATATCGGTGTCGATGGTCGAGGCATTGCCGGGCACAAACTGGACCGGCGGCGATTTGGTCACGCGCGCATCGACGCAGCCGGCCCAAGCGGTCGGGCCCCAATTGAGATTCGAATCGTAGGTCGCGTCCATCCAACTGGGATAACCGGTGCCGATATTGACGGCCTGCGAGAACGGCACCAACCCCATCCACAGATTGGGTACGCTGCCCTGGCCGCCGGTCAGAATGGTGACCAATTCGGTCGCCGCCGTCTTGAGCGCCGTTAACTTGCCGTCATTGTTCATCGAGCCGGTGTTGTCCAGCACCATGACCAGTTCGAGGCCCGAAGCGGCGCGGGTGATTTGCGAGTTGGCGCTGACGGTCATGTTCTGGATGCCGACGATGTCCATGAAGGTCGAGGGCAGTTGCGCGGTGGCGCTGAGGGTAATGATGCTGTTGTTGGCGTTGACCGAGGAGGTCACGTCGGTGATCTGGGCACCCATATAGCCGTTGAAATTGGCGTCGAGATATTTGGTCACTTCGTCGTTGAGATTGGCGGTATCGATGGTCGAACCGGCGGCAAGGCCGGCGGCGTCGAGCGAGAATTGCAGCTTGGATTGCACCAGCTCCATGCGCGCGCCGTCGATCGTCATGCCGGTCATGGCGGTCAAGGCCACCATCGAGAAGGCCAGCATCGGCAGGGTCATGCCACGCTGGTCGCGCAGGAAGCGGCGCAGGAACCGGAACGGGAAAAGGCGCGGCATGGGACCCTCCCTCAGGTCGGCGGCGTGATCAGTTGGCTGAGGCGCGGCTTGTAAATCGCCACCCGGTAAATATCGCCGGGGCTGAAGATGCCTTCTTTAATGAACAGCGGCGAATAGGTGTAATAAACCTCGGAGATGATGATGTTGTCGTTGTCGTTGAGCACCAGGCCATTGGGCAAAGCGGCGGTCTGGCCGGGACTGCCGATTTTGCTGGGGCGCGCGAGGCTGCCGCCGCCGCTATATTGCCATTCGATCACCGGCGGCAAGCCGGCGGGCTTGTAGATCGACGTCACGATCACCACGCCGTCGGCGCCGAATGGGAACGGCTGCATGATCTGGGCGGCGGCGTCGAGGATGGTGTTGAGCCCGGCGTCGGTCACCGTTTCCTGCTGCGTGACGATGTCGGTGACGGAGTAGGCGATGCGATCGATGCGTTCGTTGATCAGCATGCAATAGGCGCCGTCGGTGGTGCCGAGCAGAAGCGTCGTCCAAATCGGCAGGGTGAGCGCGAATTCGACCGCCGCCACGCCGCGCTGCGAGCGAAGAAAACGCCGCAGCGAGCGCCCGAACAGGCGCAAGCGCGCGATGTTCCTAGTAAGGCTCATTTTGCACCACGATGCGCGAGGTGAGCGTGATGATGCCGCCGGTGCCGATGATGTCGTTCAGCATCGGCGTGAATATTTTCCACGGATAGGAAAAGGTATAGACCACCACCTGCCCGGCTTCGCCCATGCCGGCGGTGCCGTTGCCCTGCGCGCTCATATCGTTATAGGAGGTCGCGGTCATGGTCACGTTGTTGACGTCGATCAGGGTCCCGAAACTCTGCAATTCGTTGTCGAGGACCGTTTGCACGGTCTGTTGCTGCGTTTCTCCCTGCGCGCTGTAGCCGGTCTTGGCCAGGCGCGAGGCGTTGTAGGCCGCGTTCTCCATCAGTCCCTGTGTCGTGAGGATCAACGAAATTTCGACCATCCCCATCAGCAAGAGGAAAAACACCGGCGCGAGCAGCGCCATCTCGACCGCGGTCGCGCCTTTCTGCGCGCACCGGCCCGGGGGTCCGCGCCGCAAACGGAACAACGAATGAATACGCACCGTCATAATGCACCTAACGCTAAAAACACGCTTGGACACGAAGCCTTGCGTCCGCACCCCGGCATGGGGGCGGCCGATGCTCACGAAAACCGATAAGCCATTATCCCATCGGGGGTTTTACGCAGTCTTAAAGATCGGCGGCATTTGAGGAATATCGGCCGGCCAGAAGGCGCGGCGAAAATCGCGATTTGGCAGGCAAGGCGACCGCCAACACCGCAAATTATTTCGAATTTCGAAACAATCGCATGCCCCGGCATGCGCCGATTTTGCTCCGACGCAGGGCTTCTAGCCGGTCGAGAATTACGAGCTGGGGGCGCTCGGAGTGTTGGCCGTCATGGCGGCCGGCGACAATATCGTGTTGACGTTGGCGTCGTTGATCGAAAGATAAGGGCCGAGCAGCAAGTCGTTGCCGCTGCTGTCCGCCGTCTGCACGCCGGTCACCTGGCCGATCAGATCGACGCTACTCGGCGTGATGGCGTTGCCGCCGCTGTCGGTGGCGGCGACGGAAAGGGTATAAAGCCCGTCGGCGACAGCATTGCCGCTACTGTCCTTGCCGTTCCAGGTGACGTTGTTGACGCCGTTGTTGGTGGTGCCGTTGAGGGTCGTTACCGTGTTGCCGCTCGCATCCTTGACGGTTAAAGCCACCTTCTGCGCCGCGCTCGGCAGCGTGTAGGAGAAATTCGACTGGCCGCCCTGAACAAGGATCTGGTTGTTGGTGGACGGCGTCTCGACGTAATTGCCGACGTAATTCAACAGGGATTTGACGCCGTTGCTACCGACCAGTTGCTTCAACAGGTCGTTGGTGTTGATTTGCTGCTCGACGCCGGAGAATTGGACCAGCTCTTGCGTGAACTGGTTGGTGTCGAGCGGCGAGGACGGGTCCTGGTTTTTCAATTGGGTGGTGAGGATCTTGAGAAAGGTATCGAAATTGCCGCTGAGGCCGGCGGCCGAGCTGCTGGCGTTCGTTCCGTTCGAGACATTGTTAGCCATTTGCTGCTCGGCGGCCGTCGTCCCTTGCTGGCTCTGGGTGATGTAGGAACTGAGCAGGCTGCTGTTGCTGGTGGGCGCTATGGATGATGTCATGATGTCCTCTACACGCGCAGATTGATGCGGCCCGGTGCCACATAATAGGTTTCGATGCCGCCCTCGACCCCCGTCGGCAAGGGATCGCTCGCGCCGGACGGAAAAACAGGCGCCGGGACGTAGGCCCGCCCGCCGTTGCCGGCCTGCCCGGAGGTATTGCCGGCCATGCCGGAGGTGCCGGACTGGACGCTGCCGGCCAGCGCGTATTGCAGGCTGCCGGGGTCAGCGCGCAAACCTGCCTCCTGCAGGGCGCGCTCGAGGCTTCTCACATCCTTGAGAAGTAAGTTCAGCGTGTCCGGATTGCTGGCCACGACCGTTCCCTGCACCTTGCCGTCGCCGGCGATCGCAAGCTTGATGTCGATGCGGCCCAATTCTTCCGGCTGTAATTGCAGCGACATCTGGCTGGCGCCGTCCTTAAGGCCGCGCGTCAATTGCATGACGATCTGCGCAGTCGGCGGCATGAAAGCCGGATGAGGCGTCGCCGGCTGATGAGAAGCCGATAGCTGGCTGGCGAAGGTGTAGGGATTGGCGACTTGCGCGCCAGTGCCGCCGCCCGGCAAAGCCACCGGATCGGGCAGCATATTCGGTGCCGCGGCGGCGCTCTGCCCGCCTTGATTGCCGCCGGCATCGGCGCCCGCGCCATTGTTATTGCCGTTGCCGCCGTCCGCCAGCATGGCGGTGAGATTGGCCGGCGGCGCCGGCATGAAGGCAAGGCCGGCGCCGGCGGGCAAGCCGGACGGCCCGGACGGCGCCGCATTGAAGAGATTAAGGAAGGTGGCGTTGAGCCACGCGGCTTTGCCCGCGTCGGACACGCCGCCCGTGCTTTGCGGCGCGGATGATTGTTGGGAAGCCGCGCCGGACGGATCGGGCGCCTGGCCGGCCTGTGTTGGATCACCCGCGTTGGCCGCGAGATTTGTATTCAACGATGCGACGGCTTGCCCGGCCGCGTTATTCCGGTCGGCCAAAGCGGCCAGCAAAGCCTTGAGATCGGCCTTGGCATTGCCGTCCCCGCTTACGGCCTGCGCCGGGTCACTATTCGTCGCCGGCTGGCCGGCGCCGGTCGTTCCGCCATTGTCAGTGCCACCGGCATTGGCCAGATTGGCGGCCGACGGCAAATTCTGGCCGGCCGCGAGGCGCGCTAATTGTAACAGAAGCATCGACAGCAAGGCATCGGGCGTGCCGATGTTGCCGCCGTTCTTGGTCGTGCCGGCTGCACCAGCCGCACCAGCCGGCGCGCCGCTGGTTCCGTCGCCGGAAGGCGGTTGCGGCGTCGAGGCATTCGCCCCGGCGCCTGCCAGCGCTTCAAGCAAAGCAACCAAATGCGCGTCGCCGGTGTTTTTACCGTCGGTCGTGGCGGCTGCCGTACCGTTTGTCGAACTTGTACTCGGTGTTGCCGAGAAACTTGCGGGCAGGTTGGATTGCGGATCATTACTCTTCGTGGCAGCGCTGCTATTTGTATTCGAATTTACAGTGGCGTTGGCTTGAACGGCCACACTCGCGACGGTCGGACCGTTGCCCTGATTGTTTTTGTTTTGATTCTTGCTTGAACCGTTGCCCGAATCCTTAGGGCCGGAACCGTTGGCCCCGCCATGCGCGGCAGGCTTATGGGATTTCAACGCGGCTTGCCAATGCGCGTTGTTCGCCGCCTGGTCGGCCGAATTGGCGCCATCGGACTGGCTGGCGTTCTTGGCGTCGGACGCCGGCTTATTGGCAGGAGGGTTTTGGCTCTTTTTGGCCAGCGTCTTGGGCGGTGGAGCCAGCCCCTGATTAGATGGTTCCGGCTGTTGCGGCGGCGGTACCGGCGGCGGCTGGGGAACTGTGGCGCCCGGCACTTGCGAGAGAAAATCGGCGAACAATTTATCGACACCGGTCTTGCCGAGCGCGGCACTGATCGATGACAAAAGTCCCGCGCCGAAACCGGCGCTTTTGGCCTGAATGTCGGGGGTCGGGGCGGCCGAATCCATCAAACCTCCTAGACCGAACGCCGGACGGCGACCGGCGTGCATGTGGGGCTATAGGCCCCCTGAATTTGCGCCGGGTTCTTGTAAGCACCCTTGGGCAGCACCTCGTCCTTGACTGCCGTGATGATGTTCTGGATCAGGCGCTGGGTCGCCACCACGGCGGTGCGCAGCGCGCGCGCGTTGCGCTCGGCCGAATCCGCCAGTTTCTGGCCCAGCGTCCTTAAAACGCGGCGGGTGTCTTCCGGCAAATTCTTGAGCAAATCGGGCTGCGCCATCAGCGATTTCATGCCGGTGCGGTAATCGAGCGCCAGCTTTTGCTTGCGCTTCAGCAACTGCCGGTGCGCATCCAGCTTGCGGCCCAGCACCAAATCGGGCTCGCTATTGAGCAATTCGACCAGCTCGCCCAGAAGGGCGATCAAGGAAACCACCAGCATCGGCACGGCGGGTTTCAGGCGGGAATTATAGGTCGAGGTCATGGTCATTGCACGATCCCGGTTGCGTTGGGGTTAAGGTTGGCATGGGCGCCGGCATAGGCGGCGGCGGCGGCACGGAAGCTCGGCTTACCGGTGGCGGCGGCCTTGTCGCCCCTGCCCTGCGCGCGCAGCATCTCGGCCTTGACATAAGAGGCGATGCCGAAGCCGCCGTGGCGGGCGATGATCTTGCCGTATTCCTGCATCAAAAAGCTGCGCATCACGTCTTCGCCATTGCCGCCGCCAAACACCGGATCGACTTTGACGGTCTCGAACATCGGCTCCAGCATTTGCGACAGGAACATGCCTTCGAAATTCTGCGCTGCCTTGTCGATGGCGGCCGTGTTGGCATCGGGACCGACCGACGGCGCGCGCGCGGCGATCGAGCCCATCGCCTGCGTCAACGCCATGTCGCCCATGCTTTGAACGGCATCCATCACATAATCTCCAGGTCGGCTTGCTGCGGCAGGCGCGGTTGCGACCGGCGCCTTTGCGCCGGGCGCAGAGCGATCGCCGCAAAAATAAAAAGCTTTCTCATCACATGATCTCCAGGTCCGCTTGCAGCGCGCCCGCCGCCTTGATCGATTGCAAAATCGAGATCATGTCGCGCGGGCCGATGCCAAGCGCATTGAGGCTGGAAACGAGGTCCTGCAAAGTGACGCCGGTCTTGAGCAGCGCCATCTTGGCGTCCTTGTTCTCGTCGACCTTGATCGAGCTGCGCGGCACGACCGTGGTGGTGCCGCCTTTCGACAGCGGCGCCGGCTGCGAGACCTGCGGCGTTTCGTTGATCTTGATGGTGAGATTGCCCTGCGCGATGGCGACCTTGCTGATATGGACGTTTTCGCCCATCACGATGATGCCGGATTGCTCGTCGATCACCACCTTGGCGATTTCGTCGGGCCTGACGTCGAGCTGCTCGATGCCGGTCATGTAGCGCACGATATGGTCGTGCTCAGCGGGCGGAATGGTAAGTTGCACGGTGGCGGGATCGAGCGCATGGGCGACGTCGTGCTTTTCGTATGTGTTGATGGCGTCGGCGACCCTGAGGGCGGTGGTGAAGTCGGGATTGCGCAGGGACAATCTCATGCTGCGCAAATCGGCGAGATGGAAATTGACTTCGCGCTCGACGATCGCGCCGTTGGCGATGCGCCCCGCCGTCGGCACGCCCTTGGTGACGGAGGAGCCGCTGGCGCCGCTGGCGCTGAAGCCGCTCGAAATCGAGCCTTGCGCGACCGCATAAATCTCGCCGTCGGCGCCTTGCAGCGGCGTCACCAGCAAGACTCCGCCTTGCAAACTCTTGGCGTCGCCCATGGTGCCGACCTCG
>DATKSH010000095.1:0-4192 GCA_035531735.1 Alphaproteobacteria bacterium | reverse complement strand
AACGCGCGCGAACCAATCCTCGACGGCGGGCAACGCATGGGTGCGCAGTTGCTCGACATAGCCCGGAATCGCCTTGACCAGCGCCCCGACCTGGCTTTGCAGCAGCGGCAGGATCAAAAGCATGAGCAAGCCGATGGCGGTGGCAAAGCCGAGCAGGACGCCAATCGCGCACAGCCAGCGCGCGATGCCGCGCCGCGCCAGCGCGTCCACCACCGGGTTGAGGAAATAGGCGATGGCGAGGCCCAGCACGAACGGCAGCAGGACCGGCTTCAAAAGCCACAAGGCCGCCGCCGTGAGAACGGCGATCAAAAGCCAGAAGCGCGCTTGCGTACCGCCGCGGAACATCGCGCCTCCTTTAGAGGGCTGGCCCGACCGCCGACTGGAGAATCCAGCCGCCGCTCAGGGCGTCCTGCGTCAGGGAAAGTTGCTGGGCGGCCAGCACGCCTTGCAACTGAACGACCGGGCCGTGAAAGGCAAGGTCGATCGAGGTCGCGCCGCGCGTCATGGCGACGATGTTGGCATGCTCGATTGACGGCACGCGGTCGAGCTTAAGCTTGATCGCCTGCCAATCGGCCGGCGTTGCGGTCGGCACCGTGACTTGGAGATCGGTCGGTGCGCCGGCCTGCGCCGCACTATTCTGCGCCGCGCCGCCGACGCCGGTATCGTCGGGAGCCGGCGGCCCGTTGCCGGCCGGGTTGTTATCGCCAGCGTCGTACGTGGCGGGAGCGGCGTTCTGGCCGTTATCCTGATCGGCTTCCTGCGCCCCCGCCTGTAGCCAGTCGCTTTCGATCGCCTGCCGCACCGTGCGCACGGCGCCCGCCAGCGCGGCGTCGACCGTATCGCTGTCGGCCGCGCCGGCGAGGCTGAGGGAAATGGCCTTGCCGATCCCGGCGCCGTTTTCGTCGTAAAGATAAACATTGATCTTGAGCGTCGCGCCGGGTTGCGCCGGGTCGCTGGCCAGCACCGCGACTGCCGTGCCATTGGCCTTGTATTTATCGATCAGGGCCTTGAGCGGGCCGGCGTTGCCGCCCATGGCGTCGTTGGTGCCGAGCAGGGCGATGTCGCCGAGCCCGCCCGACGGCACCACGATCGGCACCGAGCCGGCGTCGGCTTCGGCGTTTTCCCATGTCGTGCGCCAGCGCGTCGGCTGCTCCCACAAAACCGGGTGATCGCCGCCGACGAATACCGGCAAGACAAGGATCGGCCTATGGGTGCTTTCCTTGAAGGCGACGTTTTTCGCGGCCAGCCACTGGCGCACCGCGCCGGGACGGAATTGCACGGTATAGATGCCGATATAGCGCACGGCCGAGGAATGCTCGCCATCGACCTCGAAATTCTCGACCAGCGAGGCGACGGTGTCGTCGTCGGCCTTATGCGCGAGGGACGGATCGGCGCCGAGCCGCTCCAGTACCTGTTCGAGGGCCGAGCGCTGGGCTGCGACAATGGCTTGGTCGCGCGCATGGGCGGCGCTGTCGGCGGTGATGTCGGCCACCACGTCGGCGACCGCGAAAAGCCCGCGGTCATTGGCGATCTGGGCGCGCGCCGGCGCGGCGACCGCGAGGACCGCCACCAGCGTTAACAGGATGGGCAAAAAGGCCGGGGAGCGCATTGCAAAGGAATCCGTTTCGGCTATGGTGCAGGCATTCCTTATAGCCGAGCTTCGGGGAGGTTGCCATAACCGGAAATTCCGTCCAATCGGGCCGCGCTTATGCTGCGGCCGGGGTCGATATCGACGCCGGAAACGCCCTCGTGGAGGCCATCAAGCCCTTGGCCAAGGCGACGGCGCGGACGGGCGCCGATGCTGGCCTCGGCGGCTTCGGCGCGCTGTTCGACCTCAAAGCCGCCGGCTTCCTCGACCCAATTTTGGTTTCGACCACCGACGGCGTCGGCACCAAGCTTAAAATCGCCATCGAGACCGGCCGTCACGATACGATCGGCATCGATCTGGTTGCCATGTGCGTCAACGATTTGATCGTGCAGGGGGCCGAGCCGCTTTTGTTCCTCGATTACTTCGCCTCCGGCAAATTGAACGTCGAGATGGCGCGGCAGGTGGTGGCCGGCATCGCCGAAGGCTGTATGCAGGCGGGGTGCGCCCTTGTCGGCGGCGAAACGGCCGAGATGCCGGGTATGTATGCCGGCGGTGATTATGATCTGGCCGGTTTCGCGGTCGGCGCGGCCGAACGCGGCCGGCTGTTGCCGCGCGATGTTGCGGCGGGTGACATTATTTTGGGATTGGCCGCCAGCGGTGTGCATAGCAACGGTTATTCGCTGGTGCGAAAAATAGTCGCGCAGGAAAAGTTGGTATGGGACCGGCCGGCGCCATTCGATTCCGCGCGGACGCTCGGCGACGTTCTGCTAACGCCGACCCGCATATATGTGAAAGCGCTGTTGCCGGCGATCAAGGAAGGCGCGGTCAAGGCCTTGGCACATATCACCGGCGGCGGCTTGGTGGAAAACATTCCGCGCGTGTTGCCTAATGACCTTGGGGTGCGGCTTGACGCGCAAAGCTGGCCGGTGTTGCCGGTTTTCACATGGCTGTCGCGCGCCGGCAATATCGACGCGAATGAGATGGCGCGTACCTTCAATTGCGGCGTCGGCATGATCGTCGTGGCCGCGCCGGAGCAGGCCGCGACGGCGGAAAAAATCATCGTGCAAGCCGGCGAGAAAGTCTTCCGCATCGGCGCGGTCGAAAAAACTGTCTCCGGCGCGCGCGTTATTCTCGAAAACATGGACAAGGTGTGGCCGTGCTGAAAGTCGGTGTGTTGATTTCCGGGCGCGGCAGCAACGCGATGGCGCTGATCGAAGCAGGGCTTGCGCATAATTATCCCGCCCGCGTGGCGACGGTGATTTCCAACCGGCTGGAAGCGCCGGGGCTTAGATTTGCGCACGAAGCCGGCATAAAGACCGCGACCGTCAATCACCATTCTTATGCCGGGCGTGAGGCTTTCGAGCGCGAGATCGACGCGCGCTTGAAGGAAGCCGGGGCGCAACTGGTGTGCCTCGCCGGCTTCATGCGCGTTTTGTCGCCGTGGTTTACCGAGCAATGGCGCGACCGCCTTATCAACATCCATCCGTCGCTGCTGCCGGCCTTTCCCGGCCTCGACACGCACAAAAGGGCGCTGGCGGCCGGTGTCAAATTCGCCGGCTGCACGGTCCATTTCGTTCGCGCCGAGCTCGATCACGGTCCCATCATCGCGCAAGCGGCTGTGCCGGTCATGCCCGGCGATGACGAGGCCAAGCTGGCCGCCCGCGTGCTGGAAGCCGAGCATAAACTTTATCCGCAGGCCGTGCGCCTGATCGCCGAGGGCCGCGTCAATATCTTCGAGGAGACCGTCTTTATCGAAGGCGCACTGGCGCCGGTCGCAACGTTGTTCAATCCGGTTTTGTAGGAGAAATGAAATCCTTTAATGAGCTTTCTTCAAAATTGAGTCTGGACTCCGGCCAAGCCGGGCAGGCCAGTCCCCCTCCCGCTTGCGGGAGGATCGACGACCGTCAAATGTCAGGGGGACGTTTGACGGGCGTCGATGGGGAGGGCTATAAACTCTAAAGGAGCATAGCAGGAGGAGAACCGCCCATGGCCCACGCCCCCCAATCCGAAGCCGCCGCCGAGCCGCCCGCCGCCCTCGTCAAGGCCCACCGCGAGAACTGGCACGTCTTCACGCGCAGCGTCGTCACAACCTGCGTCGCCGTCGCCGCCGTGCTGATCCTCATGCTGCTGGCGTTCAAGGTGTTTTGAGCGTCAGCGCGTGGGATAAGGGCCGGGAGGTTCTGGCAACCGGCTTTGCCAATGCGGATTTTGCCTGACCGGCTGGCTGTCGCGACATGCTTTTTCTTGAAAGGATTCAAGGAAATCAAGAAAATCATCCCGCATTCCATCCAAAAATTCCGTCGAACCGTTGCGAAGCGGTTCGCGTAAATCGCCAATATTCGCGTAATCGTAAAAACAATATGCACTAATAGTCGAAAGAACTGCGAGGTCAATTTGCTTTTCATCATATCGGGAATGAGGTTCGCAAAAAGCATCCTGCAACAGGCGTTTAACCTCGTCGAATATGCTGCGGGAAATAAAATCGAAATACGGGTCTTCTCCTCTAAGATATTTATCGGTAATGCCAAGTGCGTCGCGCGCGCTGCCGCCGACGGTGAATAATTCGGCGAAGGGCGATAAAATTTTGCCGTCGGGGCCGCGCCA
>DATKSH010000094.1:0-9548 GCA_035531735.1 Alphaproteobacteria bacterium | reverse complement strand
CGCTTCGGAGGAACGGGATTGGGCCTCGCCATTACCAAGCAGTTGGTCGAGCTTATGGGCGGAAAAATAGGCGTCGAAAGCGAATTGGGCAAGGGATCGACATTCTGGTTCAAAATCCCCTTCGAGATTACCGACAAGCTGCACGAGGAAAAACGCATCCGGCGGCGAAAATCAATGCTCGGCACGGTCTCGGTTGGCCAGGCGCGTATTCTGGTGGGTGAGGATCACCCGATGAACCAGTTGCTTATCAGGAAATTGCTGCAAAGATTCGGCGTTGGCTACTTCAAGATCGTGGATAACGGCGCCGAAATCCTGAACCTTAGCCAGGAAGTAAAATGGGACGTTATACTGATGGATTGCCATATGCCGGAAAAGAACGGTTACGATACGACCAAGGAGATTCGGGATCTTGAGAAAACAACCGGCGTGCATGTGCCGATTGTTGCCATGACCGCCAACGCCATGGTCGGCGACCGCGAAAAATGCCTGCGCTACGGCATGGATGAATATGTCAGCAAGCCGATCGATGTCGACGAGTTGAAAGAAGTTCTCGGTCAATGGATACGTTTCGACAATCGCAACGCCACAGGCAAGAATGAAACTGCCGCTGGAGAAAATTTTGCCGCCGTCAATTTGACGCAATTACGGACTTTCACGGAAGGTAACAAGGAAACGGAAAGAGAATTCATTGCCGCATTCGTCACGCAGTCCGACAAAAATCTGGAGATTCTGAAAGAAAACCGCGTCGGCGGAGAATGCAAGGCATGGGTCGATGCCGCCCATATGTTCAAGGGCGGCGCCGGCGGCGTTGGCGCCGGCCCCCTCAGCTTGCTTTGCAGCCAGGCCCAGCATATGGAAGGCGGAACGGCGGAAGACCGCGCCGCGCTTTATGCGCAAATCGAGAGCGAATATGGGTGCGTAAAGGATAAACTAAGAGAAATGGGCCTCTTGGCGTAAGCAGGAGAAATCGACTCGCGCCGTTCCCTTACGAAGAAATCGTCGGGCATTTATGAATGTATTCCTGTAATCTTTCCTTGGTAAACGGCTTGGTCATAAATCCTTTGGCCCCCCGATGTAGGGTGGACTCGACATTCTCCCGCGAACTATCGGCGCTCAACATGACGACATAGGCTTGGGGATCGACCGCAAGAACCTTATGCAGGATGTTCGTGCCTTCCACATTTGGCAGATGAATATCGAGGAATAGAATGTCCGGCATATACTGCTTATAGGCTTTTAGAACCTCATTGCCGTCGGCGACTTCATGCACGGTAAATCCTTTATCCACGCCCTTTTTGACCAGCATCCGCATATACATATCGTCGTCGGCGACAAGAATGATTTTTGCGTTTCTCGCGCGGCGAATATCGGCCAAATTTACCGGCTTTTTGTATGTGATTAGCAATTCGAACTTGGCTATCCCCTCCGGCGTCGGCTTTTGCACATGCACCTCGCAGCTGCCGGCCGGCAACCGATCCTCGATGCTTTTGGCTATTTTTGCCGGCTCCTGTTTTTGTCCCCCATGCAATAACATCAAAATCTCGCGGTCGTTACAAATATAGAGTTTTCCTTCGTTGTTTTGGAACAGGGGGTGGATCAATTCGGCCGCATCGGCTATCTTGAAATCTTGATCGGAACTTTCCGTGAGCCTGACATCGACAAACAGCCATTCCTTGAGCGATGATCTGATGTGCGGAATGTAATCCAGCAATTCCTGATGGTTTTTGTAGGTCATTATTTCCATAACGCCACCCCGCTTGCCATAACCTAAAGCTGCGTTGCCAGATATTTATCAATGTAATTACTAATCATGCCTTTGTCGAATGGCTTGGTGATAAAGCCGTCAACCTGATTTTGCCTAGCTTCCTCGGCGTCTTCCTTATAGTCGCTGGCCGTGGCCATGATGATATAGGCGGTTGATGTGTGTTGTCTGATCCGGCGGGCTAACTCGTGACCGCTGGCATCCGGCAAACCGATGTCGAGAAAAATAATATGTGGCGCATGATCGATATATAGTTTCCAGCCTTCCTCGGCACCGGAAGCGGAATAAACCATGTGCTTGCCGCGAAAAGCCTCGGAAAACAATTTTCTTAGCAAGCCATTATCTTCCACGACAAGGATGCGCAACCGCCGTTGCTCCAGTTGTATTTGAGGCATGCGCGACTCCCTGGCATGTTGTCTTGTGCGATAGGAAAAGAGGCACGTTACCCCGATTATATATAGGAATAGTAAAAACGTCGTGGAAGCCGTGAAACGATATGATATGGCAGGTTTTTTTGAGGTTCGGTCCAAAAAGCCGTTTTGTTCGCATGAGAAAAAAGGACTAAAGTCCGCCGTGATGGCGCTATGCTCTAATCGCTCTTGAATGATTGTGAGGCTGGTACCCTTCTCCGGTAACCGGGCCGCATGAGGGTGGTATAGGTCGTGGAATCGCCCGGCGGGGAAGCCGGATATCGACCACGCCCCCTTATCTCTGCCGGGATTTTCAAAATAGCACACCGGCATATTCAGTGTTTCACAAAAAATTCACCTAAAATTCCCGAATATTCCCATCTCGCCCCGGAGCTGGCAAAGCCATGATGCGCCCAACGGATAATTTTTTCATGCGCAACGCAACAGTCATCGCCATGGTGGCGCTGGCCATTTTGATGGGGGCGTCGGCCTTTGTTTTTTACGAGCAGATTGCCGCCGACACGGCGGCGCGCGGCTGGGTCGATCACACCTATCAGGTCAAAGGACACATTCAGGCACTGCTCAACAAGCTCGTCGATGCGGAAACCGGCGAGCGGGCCTTCCTGATGAGCGGCAAGGAATGCCCCTACCACAACTCACTTTTCGCCCGCGTCTGCTGACGGCTTTTAACAATTATAACGCGAAGGATTTTTATGGCGATGTCGTGGCAGGCGTCACGGTCGGCATCGTCGCCCTGCCGCTCGCCATGGCTTTTGCCATTGCCTCCGGCCTCAAGCCGGAAGCCGGGATTTACACGGCCATTGTCGCCGGTTTCCTGATCGCGGCGTTCGGCGGGTCGAAGGTGCAGATCGGCGGCCCGGCGGGCGCTTATATCGTCATCGTCTATCGCATCGTGATGACCTATGGCGTCGATGGCCTGCTGATCTCGACCGTTCTAGCCGGTATTATTCTTTTTCTCATGGGACTTCTTAAATGGGGTTCCCTGATACGTTTCGTGCCGGTCGCCATCGTCATCGGGTTTACCAACGGCATCGCAATCTTGATTGCGCTGTCGCAGGTCAAGGATTTGCTCGGTCTCAAGATCGACAAACTGCCTTCCGATTTCTTTCCAAAAATGGCCGTGCTTGCCGGTCATTTGAACACAATGGACACGGCAACCGTGGCCTTGAGCCTCGTTTCACTCGTCCTCGTTTTCGGCTGGCCCGCTCTGGTGGAAAAAATGGGCGTCAGGTTTTTACAATTTATCCCCGGCAGCATCGTCGCCCTCGTAGCCGGCACGGCGGCCGTGGGCTTCTGGCATCTGCATGTCGCAACCATCGGTACGCAATTCGGCGGCATTCCCTCGACGCTGCCCGCATTCACGGTTCCCAAGATCAATCTCGACATCATCCGCGACTTGATACGCCCCTCGATCACCATTGCCATTCTGGGCGCGATTGAATCCCTTCTCTGCGCCCGCGTCGCGGACGGGATGATTGGCGAACGACACGACCCCAATCAGGAATTGATGGCCCAAGGCATCGCCAATGTGGTGGCGCCGATGCTGGGCGGCTATTCGGCGACCGGCACCATCGCGCGAACCGTCACCAATATCCGCATGGGCGGTAAGACGCCGATTGCCGGTATCGTCCACGCCTTTACGCTTTTGGCCATCGTCGCGGTTGCAGCACCTTTGGCAAAGAATGTGCCGTTGGCGACATTGGGAGCCATTCTTCTGTTCGTTACTTACAATATGGGTGAATGGCACGAATTCGTCCGGCTCCGGCATTTTACCAACAACTACCGCATCATCCTGTTGGCGACATTCCTTTTGACCGTCATGGTCGATCTGACGGTCGCCATCGAGGTCGGCCTCGGCCTTTCGTTCCTCTTCTTTGCAACGCGCATCGCCAGCCTCACGCGGCTTGAGCCGGTGCCGGAGGTTGAGGCGCAGGGCCATGCCCGCCTCGGCGGCGACATTGAAGCCTATCGCCTCTATGGCTCGTTATTCTTCGGTACCGTTCACCGGCTTGAGGAATTGACCAACCCGGCGCGGCGCACGCCGAAGATCATGGTTTTGAGCATCACGAATCTGCTGAACCTCGATACCTCTGGGGTGGAGGGTCTTGAGAATCTACTCACGACTTTACGCAAAAAGAATTGTCGCCTGCTCATTGTTGGAGCCAACGGACAACCGCTTTCCATCCTGAAACGTTCCCAGTTTATCAAGGAAGTCGGCGAGGAAAGTTTTTTCGAGAACACGGCGAAGGCGCTGGATTTTGCCGCCGAAGCCTTGGGGCAGAAGGTGAGTACGCCACCGACTTCCTGAATGTGCGGTTCTGGCTAATATAAACACGATTCCGATTTTTCCCCCGATGCCGCCACAATCTGAATCGGGCGGATACAGGAGGAAACAGACTCAAAACTAAAGCGCCGCCATCCTTGCGACGTTGTAACGAAAGAAAACGCGGGTACGGCCGATTTAGACGAGTTTATTGACGCCGCCCGTTGATGTTCCCGTTGGCGCTGTTGTCGCTGAAACGGCCGAAGTTGGTTTCGGGGCAAAACCGCCGCGAGCATTTTCCGCTATTTTCGTCGCGGAAGTTTCCGTTGCTTCGACAGAAGCGGGGTCGCCGTCAGAGCCGGGCTTGGCGGATAGTTGAGCAGTAAGCACGGAAGTATTCACAGCACTAGCGGCTGAACCGATGGCGGAAACGCTCATGGATGGACTCCTGTTGCAACGGTTAGTGACATCCATTTAGTCGTCGAGTTATTAAGAAGGAACTAACGTTTGCGGCGCGCCGATGCGTTCAAGACGGCAAGCGCCACATCCTTGCCGAAATCTAAGCCTCATCTAAGCTTCGCCTAACAACCCTAAGCATCACCTAAGTTTCACATTCTAGTCACACCACCGCGGAGTGCGAATCGTAACATTAAAGGAATCACATGCGCCTTCTTCTCATCGAAGACGATAAAATGATTTCCGAAAGCCTGAACGCGGCCCTGCGCGAAAGCGGCTATGCCGTCGATGTCGCCGGTGACGGACAGACGGGGCGCTTGAGCCTCGAAAATCAGGCTTATGATCTGGTGCTGCTCGATCTCGGCCTGCCGGACGGTTCCGGCCTCGACATCCTGAAATTTCTGCGCGATCGGCGCAATCAAACGCCGGTTCTGATCGTGACGGCGCACGATACCCTCAAAGATGTCGTGGCCGGCCTCGACCAAGGGGCCGACGATTACATGATAAAGCCTTTCGCGCTGGAAGAGTTGGAAGCACGCGTTCGCGTTCTGTTGCGGCGCAGTCAAGGCCGCGCCGCGCCCGTTATTACATGGGGTAATATCCGGCTCGATCCGTCATCGCACGGGCTCGACATAAACGGCCATTCCATCGTCCTTTCGGCCCGTGAGTTTTCCATCCTGCATGCGTTGATGGAAAAGCCGGAGGCGGTTCTTTCTCGCCATCAATTGGAAGAAAAAATTTACGGCTGGAACGAGGAAGTCGAGAGCAACGCGATTGAGTATCACATCTCTCAATTGCGCAAAAAAATCGGCTGCAGAATCATCCGCAACATTCGCGGCGTCGGCTATACGCTAGAGAAAAAAGCATGAACTCGATCCGGCACCGTTTGCTGCTTTCGCTGTTGGCCGGATTGATCGGCTGCATGGTCTTGATGGCTTTCGTCGCCTATTATGATACCACCGACGAATTGCAGGGATTGTTCACCGATAATTTGCGGCGCATGGCCGTCATCATCGGCGAGCAGGCTTTTCCGCAAACGCGATCCGAAGATAAAGCTTTGCTGCGTCCGCATGAAGAATTGGGGGAAAGCTATATCATCCAGGTTTGGGATAACAAAGGCAAGCTAGTGCGCAACTCGACGCCGGAAGTCGATTTGCCTTTGCAATCCGGAAGCGGGTTAAGCGCCGAAAAAATCGGCGGCAGGATTTGGCAGATTTACACTTTGCGAGCCGGGAAATCAGGTTTCGTGCAAATCGCCCAGCCCAAAAAAATCGTCGATACGATGGTGGCGGAAAGCGCGGCGCGCGCGCTGGCACCATTCTTTCTTCTCTTTGCCTTATTGGCCTTGGGCGGATGGTACATCGTGGGGCGCAATCTCGCGCCGCTGACCGCACTTTCAGATGCCATTACCGGATGGGAAGCAGATAAGATGCAGCCGCTTCCCGAGAATGAAGCGCCGCAGGAAGTGCAACCGATCATCACAGCGCTCAATAGCCTTCTCGCCAAGCTCGGTAAGGCGATGGAATTGCAACGGCAATTCACCGCCGACGCCGCGCATGAATTGCGCACGCCGCTGACGGCCATCAAGCTGCAACTCGACGTCTTGAAGCGCGCACAAACCACGGAGGCGCGCGAGGACGCGCAACACAAGCTGGCCGAGGGCATCGACCGCTGCATTCATCTGGCAACCCAGCTTCTGGCCGCCTCGCGCAGCATGTCCGTCAAATCCGCGCCGGATTTCCAATCGCTTGACTTCAAGGAACTGGTGCGGTCGTCCCTTGCGGGATTTGCCGATCTGGCCACCGACAAGGATATCGAACTTTCCTTCGCGGCCAATGACGATTACCGGATCATGGGCGATGAGGAAGGGTTGCGCGCGCTGGTTGGCAATCTGGTGGATAATGCCATGCGTTACACGCCGCAAGGCGGCAAAATCGACGTGCGCCTGTCCGGGAAGGACGGCAAACCCATCCTCGAAGTCGCCGATACCGGCCCCGGCATATTGCAAAACCAGCAAAGCCGGATATTCGAGCGTTTTTACCGCATTCCCGGAACCACTTCGACGGGATCGGGCCTTGGCCTCTCGATTGTCAAGAACGTGGCCGAAAGCCACGGCGCCAATGTCGAGTTGGTGCATGCCCGCGATAAGGGCGCGGTGTTCCGCGTCACTTTCCCGCCAGCGAAGGCATGAACGATGCTTGCGTTTTTCCGTTATGTCACGGCTTCGGCGCTTTTGTTCGCCCTTGCGAGCTGCGCAAGTTACGAACCTTTGCCGCTGGCGACCAAGCCGCATCTGGCGACGAGTTTGCAGGAACTGCAAAAACAGCCGCCGGATGAAATTTTCGGCAAGCCCGCGAAAATCCCCCGTGTCAATCCTGCCAAGCCGGTCACGGCGAACGACATTGCCTTGCTGGCTCTCGAACATAATCCCGGCCTGCGCGCCGCGCGCGACGACCGATCCATGGCCGAAGCGCAACTTATTCAGGCCGGCGTTCTGCCCAACCCCCAATTCAGCGGTTCTTACGATTTTTTCCTTGGTGGGCCCGCCACCAACGACGCCATCGGCCTTGGATTGTCCGAAGACATCCGCGCCCTCATCGTGCGCGGCGCGCAGCGCGACGCCGCCGAATACAACGCCAGGAAAGTCGATGCCGACCTTCTGTGGCAGGAATGGCAAACCATCGGCAAGGCGCGCTTGCTTTACGTCGATCTGGTCGAGATGGAAAAGTTACAAGATATTCTGAAACCGTATCGCCAGCTTCTCGCGGATCGCTACACGCATAGCCATCAGGCGCTTCTGCGCGGCAATGTCGATCTGACCACCGAAGCGCCCGATCTTGCCGCGCTTCAAAGTGCGGACAAGCAGGCGAGCGACCTCGACCGGCACATGCAATCCAAATGGCAGGAGATAGACGCGCTCTTGGGCCTCGAACCCGATGTCCGGTTTAATCTGGAATCGTTCATCCCGATGGCCACTATCGACCCGGCCAAAATCGAGCGCATCCTTCCCGAACTGCCGCACATCCGCCCCGATTTGGTTGCCCTGCAACTGGGCTACAAATCGCAGGAAGAAAAACTGCGCGCCGCCGTTCTCGGCCAATTTCCGGCGCTGATTTTCGGTGGCTCCTATGGCAGCGATACCTCGCGTGTCGAATCGGCCGGTCCTTCGATTACCTTTGATTTACCGCTATTCGACCGCAATCAGGGTAACATCGCCATCGAAACGGCCTCGCGCAAAAAACTGCACGACGAATATACCAGCCGCCTCGATACCGCGACGGCGGACGTGAAGGCCTTGCTGGCCGCGCAAGTCCTGCTGCAAAAAAATTATGAGCAAACGCAAAAGGCTTTGGCGGATACGGTCAACGCCGCCCAACAAGCCGACGCGGCGTTTCAGGCCGGCAATCTCGACGAGCGCGGCTATGTCGATCTCAAAACCACGCAAGTCGATCAAGAACAACAGGTAATCGCTCTCAAGCAAGCACTTCTTGAACAGCAAGTCGCGCTGGCAACGCTGATCGGCACCGGCATGCCCGCGCTTGCGCCGTCCTCAACGGGAGAAAGTCCATGAAATATCTTTGCCTGCTTTTGATGATTATTCTCGCGTTTCCGGTAATGACGCATGCGGACGACGATGACGCGCCGGATGTTTCATACGGCGCGCCGAGCGTGTTGGTCACTTCCATGCCGGTCGAAAAAGGCAATCTGCCCGATAGCGTCACCGGCTATGGCACGGTCGAGCCTTTGCCCAACGGCTCCACAAAAATCAGCGAATTGCGCGCGGGGCAAATCGTCAAGCTCGATGTCAGCCTCGGCCAGAAAGTTCAGCAAGACAGCCCGTTGCTCGATTTCACCTCCGACCCCGCCGCCATGCTGGCCTACAATCAAGCCGTCGCCGCTCTTGCCGCCGCCAGAAACGAGCAATCCCGCACCCGGCAAATGCTGGAACAGCATCTGGCAACGCAATTGCAAATAGCACAGGCCGACAAGGCCGTCGCCGATGCCAGGGCCGCGCTGGCAGCCCAAAAAAGCCAAGGCGGCGGCAAGCAATCCGAAACCATCACGGCGCCCTACGACGGCGTGATTACCGGCATCACTGTCAGCACCGGCGACCGCGTCCAGGCCAACGCCCCGCTTTTGCAACTGGCACATAACGGCGGGCTTGGCGTTGCTCTTGGGCTTCCGCTGGATCAATGCGCGAGTGTGCATACGGGGGATGTCGTGCATCTGCAATCGCTTGATGCCGGCGGGACGGAAGTCGACGGCAGGGTCGCCGTGGTCGCCAGCATGCTCGATCCCAAAACCCGCCTTGTCAAAATCGTCGTCGCGTTGCCGCAGAAAAAATCCGCCGCCGTTTTGCAGGGCGAGCAATTCCGCGCCACCATCGAGCGCGGCGAATTCTCCGGCATCATCGTGCCGCGCGATGCCGTCCTGAAAGACAAGAAAGGCCCTTACATATTCCAGATCGACGGTAACAAGGCGGCGCGCGTCGATGTCCGGATCGTCGGCGAATCCGGTAATCAGTACGTAATCGCCGGGCCGATTGACGCGCAAAAGAAAATCGTCACCAGCGGCAATTACGAATTGAAAGACGGCATGGCAATCCGCGAGGGCGGCAATCCATGAGTTTCGCCGC
>DATKSH010000093.1:0-2197 GCA_035531735.1 Alphaproteobacteria bacterium | reverse complement strand
CTCGTAGAGAACCGCTTTCGAGGCCGCGTAGCGTTGCTTCTTTTTCGCCGTCATATAATAGACATCGACATCGGTCGCGCCGGCGCTTTGCGGCAGGTAATGCTCGATGATGAAGGAATAGCCGCCGGTGCCCGACGCGATGTGCAGGTTGGGAAACAAAAGCCAGTTATAATAGCAATCCTCGTCCTTATAGCGTGTCACGCAACGGTGCCACGGATAGGGATTGAGTTTTTCGAGCCCGGTATCGGGCCCGCCGCGGCTGAAAAATTCGCGCGCCTCGTCGAGCGGATCGGTGTTGGAGTGCGCGCGCGGCAATTCCTCGCGCAGATAGGTTTCCAGCACCTCGCGCGGCATGTGCGAAGGCTTGAATTTGACGTTTTTGTACAGCGTGTTGCGGTGCAGGTAGGCGGGATGAAGGCCGTCGCGCAGATTTTCGAAAATCAGTTTCCAGTTGAAGCGGCGGCGGAAGGTGGTGACGATCATCTCGTCGTCGAAGTGGGACGAAAGATCGGCGAGATCGTCGATTAACGCGGGCGCGAACTGGCGCGCGATGGGAATCGGATCGTCGCTCAGATTGACGAAGATCAAATCGCCGATTTTTTCGAGGCCGAAGCGCCGCAAATGCAAACCGCCCACTTTTTCCGGCGGCAAATGGTAATATTCTTCATTAAAGGGAATCGCCGTCACCTTGCCCTCGGCATTGTAGTTCCAGCCGTGATAGGGGCAGGCCAAGGGGCGGCATCCATGCGGCTGGTCTTGAATCAGCGCCTGCCGGTGCAAGCATATATTCTCGAACGCGCGCAATTGGCCGGCGCAGTTCTGCACCACGACGGGTATACCGAACAGTTTTCTCGCCACGAATTGGTTGGCCTTGGCCACCCGGCTGGCGAAGGTGAAGAATTGCCATGTGCGCCGGAATAAAAGGTTTTTTTCCTTTTCAAACCACCCGTCGTCGCAATAAGCGGCGGGTGGCAGCGCGGGCGATAATGCGAGAGGCGTCATGTATTCCCGGCGGATGGGGGAGATTCGGCGGATTCGAATCGCGATTGAGGCAGGCTTTTGGCCCATCGATCAATAAAAATCGACCGGGCCTATAATGATGCGGCTTATGGCGGCCTTGTCACGCAGCCGAGATAAAGCGAATCTGTTTTGCGGGACCGGCGCGCGGCAGCGCCGACCGAAAAGGGTTCGGGCAATTTTTCAAAAAGAAGACACAGGAATGAAAAAAGAAATAAAATTGCTCGCTGCCATACGATCAGATTCAACAGCAGAATCAAAACCGAGCCGAGGTTAACCGCCCTCATTTCGACCTGTTGTCGATGGGTGACAGCGCCACGATATGTGGTAGTATCGGTGCCTCAAGTTCCTAGATATTGTGGAAAATCCACATAATTAACAGTATACTTATCCACGGTTTTTGATAGCTTGCTTTAACAAAGCCATCAAGCCGCGGGGGAGGCAGTCATGTTCGATGTCATGCAGCTCGAGCGCGGTCCCCATGTGCTTGTGGACCGTTCCCGGGACAAGGAATTGACAGCTTTTGGCCTTGCCACGCTTGAGGACCGTTACCTTCTGCCCGGCGAAGAACCGCAGGACATGTTCGCCCGCATCGCCATGACCTATGCCGATGACAGCGAGCATGCCCAGCGCATATATGACTATGCCAGCCGTTTGTGGTTCATGCCCTCGACGCCGGTCTTGAGCAACGGCGGCGCCAATCGCGGCTTGCCGATTTCCTGTTTCCTTAACGAATGCTCGGACAGCCTCGCCGGCATCGTTAATTTGTGGAACGAAAATGTCTGGCTGGCGGCGCTCGGTGGCGGCATCGGCTCCTATTGGGGCAATCTGCGCTCGATCGGCGAGTCGGTCAAAAGCAACGGCAAGACCTCGGGTGTCATCCCCTTCATCCGCGTGATGGACAGCCTGACCCTTGCGATCAGCCAAGGCAGCCTGCGGCGCGGTTCGGCTGCCTGCTACCTGCCGGTCAATCATCCGGAAATCGAGGAATTCGTCGAAATGCGCCGGGCCAGCGGCGGCGATCCCAACAGGAAGGCGCTTAACCTTCATCACGGCGTGGTTATCCCCGACGCCTTCATGCGCGCGGTCGAAAACGACGAAGAATGGGCGCTGACCAGCCCCAAAGACGGCGCCGTCATTCATCGCATCAGCGCCCGCGCCCTGTGGATTCGCCTCCTGA
>DATKSH010000092.1:0-4823 GCA_035531735.1 Alphaproteobacteria bacterium | reverse complement strand
GCGACCCGATCTATGTCCATCTCCAGCCTTTGGTGTTGCCGATCATCAACGCATCCGGCGCCGAGCAGATCGTAACGCTGATCGTCACCATCCAGGTCAAGGATTTCGATACCGCCGACACCATCCAGTCCCATATGCCGGTGGTGCGCGACGCCTTGATGCGCGCGCTTTATGGCGGCCTCGGCGACGGCGATTTGCGCGACGGCTATATGGTCGACGTGGCCAAGGTCAAGGCCAAGGCGACGGCGGCCATCGATAGCGTGATCGGTGCTGCCGGCATCCGCGACGTCCTGATCGAGGATGTCGGGCAAAGGATGCTGTAACAGAAGGCAGAGGGCAGGGATCAGGGATCAGAAACGGGCCTATCGGCAAAACCGGCTCCTTCTGATACCTGATTCCTGCCTTCTGCCTTCCGTCTTGCCTTGGCAAGTATCTTTCGGCATTCTGCGGCTCTTCGCGCCGGCTCCCGGCGCGGTCTTTATCCCGATACGCCCGCGAGGAGTGCCATGAGTTACCAGTTCGGACTGATTTTTGCCTGTGGCCTTTTGGCCCTCGTTTACGGCGCGCTGACCGCGCGGTCCGTCTTGTCGAAACCGGCCGGCACGCCGCGCATGCAGGAAATCGCGGCCGCCATCCAGGAAGGTGCCAAGGCGTATCTTAACCGCCAATACATGACGATCGCCATGGTCGGCATCGTCATTTGCGTGGGTTTGGGCCTGTTCCTCGGCATCCATGTCGCGGTCGGCTTTTTGATCGGCTCGATCCTCTCTGGCACCGCCGGTTATGTCGGCATGAATGTCTCGGTGCGCGCCAATGTACGCACGGCGGCGGCCGCGCAAAAAAGCATGAAGGAAGCGCTCGGCGTCGCCTTCAAATCGGGCGCCATCACCGGCATGCTGGTGGTCGGCCTCGGCCTGCTCGGCGTCGGCGGTTATTACGACGTTCTGCTAAGCTGGAAGGGCGATAGCGGTTCCATGCGCCCGATTATCGAGGCTTTGGTGGCCCTCTCGTTCGGCGCGTCGCTGATTTCGATCTTTGCCCGTCTCGGCGGCGGCATCTTCACCAAGGGCGCCGATGTCGGCGCCGACCTGGTCGGTAAGGTCGAAGCCGGCATCCCGGAAGACGACCCGCGCAACCCGGCGGTGATCGCCGACAACGTCGGCGACAATGTCGGCGATTGCGCCGGTATGGCCGCCGATCTATTCGAAACCTACGCCGTCACCATCGTGGCGACGATGCTACTGGCCGCGAGTTTCTTCAGCGGCGCGGCGCAGAAGGTCATGATGATCCTGCCGCTTCTGATCGGCGGCGTCTGCATCGTGGCGTCCGTGGCCGGCACTTTCTTCGTGCGGCTCGGCAAGCGCGACAAGAACATCATGGGCGCTTTGTATAAGGGGTTGATCGTCACCGGCGTGATTTCCGCCGGCCTCATCACCCTCGTCATCAACAATATGGTGGGATTGCAAAACGTGGTCACCGAGACCAACGGCACCTCGATCGTCGGCGTGCAGATGCTTTATTGCGCGTTCGTCGGCCTCGGCGTGACGGCTCTCATGGTCTGGGTCACCGAATATTACACCTCGACCGAATATCGCCCGGTCAAAAGCGTGGCGGCGGCTTCGGTCAACGGCCACGCCACCAACGTCATTCAGGGCCTCGCCATCTCGATGGAATCGACGGCGCTGCCGGTGGTCATCATCTCGGTCGGCATCGTGTTGGCTTATATGTGCGCGGGCCTGTTCGGAATCGCGCTGGCCGCGACCACAATGCTGGCCCTCGCTGGCATGGTGGTGGCGCTCGATGCCTATGGGCCCGTCACCGACAATGCCGGCGGCATCGCCGAAATGTCGAACATGCCGAAGGATGTCCGCGTCATTACCGATGCCCTCGACGCCGTTGGCAATACGACCAAGGCCGTGACCAAGGGCTATGCCATCGCCTCGGCCGGCCTCGCGGCCCTCGTACTGTTCGCGGCCTATATCCAGGACCTCGCGCACTACTTCCCGGCCGTGCCGGTGAAATTCGAGCTGCAAAACCCCTATGTGGTGGTTGGCCTTTTCATCGGCGGCTTGCTGCCGTACCTGTTCGGCTCGATGGCGATGACGGCCGTCGGCCGCGCGGCGGGGTCGGTGGTGCAGGAAGTGCGCCGCCAGTTCAAGGAGATCAAGGGCATCATGGAAGGCAAGGCCAAGCCGCATTACGGCGTGGCCGTCGATATGCTGACCAAGGCGGCGATCAAGGAGATGATCGTGCCGTCCCTTTTGCCGATCGCGGCGCCGGTGGTGCTGTATATCGTGGTGCGCGCGGTGGCGGGGCAGGCGGAAGCCTTTACCGCGCTCGGCGCCATGCTGCTGGGCACCATCGTGACGGGGCTCTTCGTCGCCATTTCGATGACTTCGGGCGGCGGCGCGTGGGATAACGCCAAGAAATACATCGAGGAAGGCCATCACGGCGGCAAGGGGTCGGAACCCCATAAGGCCGCCGTGACGGGCGATACCATCGGCGATCCCTACAAGGACACCGCGGGTCCTGCCGTCAACCCGATGATCAAGATCATCAATATCGTGGCCATTTTACTGTTGGCGATTTTGGCGAGCGTGGGGTCGTAAGCGGATCTATTCGTCCGCCCGATCCTCGCGGCTGTGCCAGACGCGGATGATGACTGCCGCGTTTTTGTTTTCGAGCATATAACGCAGTACATAAGCGCCGCCGCCGAAGGCGATGAACAGTTCGCGCCGGCCCGTATTGTCCGGCATCGGACGGCCAAGGCGCGGAAATTTCCGGAGTTGCGCGGCGCCTTCCCGAATGGCCGTTATGGCTCGTGCCGCCGCTTTCGGATTTTTATCTTCGAGAAATTCGTGCAGGCGTTCGAGATCGTCGAGGGCTTCCGGCAACCATGCGATGGCGGGCATTTTATCGCGGCCGCTTTGCCGGTTTGCCTTCGGCCAGGGCATCCAGCCATTTAACGACGGCTTCATGCGGTATGGCTTTGCCGGTCAATTGATAGTTCTCCCAGCGTTTCATATCCTCGCGCTTCTCGCGCTCGTATTTTTCCTCGCGGTCGAGATAATCCTCGATCGCCGTGCGCATCAGCCAGTGCGGCGAGCGGTCGCGCGCCTTGCCGAGCGCCTTGAGGCGCTTTTGGGTTTGCTCGTCGAGTTTGACGCCTTGCGTGGTCGTCATGGGTTTCACTCCTTTAGTAGCAAATAGTAGCATTTATTGCCACCATTTGCAACTAAATGAATTTCATGCTTGAATGGCGACCATGCCTGCCCCGGAAACCCCCACCGCCGCCGTCCTTATCATCGGCAACGAAATCCTGTCCGGCCGCACACAGGACAGCAATCTCAACATGATCGCCAAAAAGCTCGGTGCCATCGGCGTGCGACTTTGCGAGGCGCGGGTGGTGCCGGATGTCGAAAACGACATCGTCGCCGCCGTCAATGATCTGCGCGCGCGCTATACATACGTCTTCACCACTGGCGGCATCGGCCCGACCCATGACGACATCACCGCGGCCAGCGTCGCCAAGGCCTTCGGCGTCAGGCTGGCCGAGCATCCGGACGCGGCGGCGCGCCTGCTTGCCTATTACACCAAGGACAATCTCAACGAAGCACGCCGGCGTATGGCGCAAGCGCCCGAAGGCGCCGCCCTGATCGACAATCCGATCAGTGCCGCGCCCGGCTTTCGCATTGAAAACGTCCATGTGCTGGCCGGCGTGCCCGACATCGCCGCCGCCATGATGGATACCATCGCCGCGACCCTGAAACATGGCCCTGCTATCCACAGCATCGCCGTTTCCGGCGCGGTGGCCGAAAGCCGGTTGGCCGACGACTTGCGAATCCTCGCTGCGCGCTGGCCGCAACTCGACATCGGCTCCTATCCGTGGTTCCGGCAGGGCCACTATGGCACGGCTTTGGTCGTGCGCGGCACCGACCAAGCGGCGGTCGCGGCTGCCGCCGAAGCCGTTTCCGCCCTCATCGAAAAATACGGCGCGACGCCGGCGCGGGAATAAAAATCAATCGCCCGGCGGCGTATAGCCATGCGCGCCATTGTTTTCGCTGCCGGGCGGCGGCTGGGTGTGATGGGGGCCGAAGCCGGTCGGCGCGGCGAACAAGGGATGCGGGCTGCCGGGGCCGAAAGCGCGATAAACCAGCGCCAGCGTGAGGATCACCGCCAGCCACAACGCGATGTTGCGCAGCATGCGCCCGCGATTGAGGGCGATGACGTTAGGCATCACCACCAGCGCCATCGCGATCATGAAAACGGCCATCAGGCCGAGCGTGATCTTGTCCATCGGACTTCCCCGTTTGCGACAGAGGAAAGATTTTTAGCGCCGCCGGCGCGGAAAAGCAAAGTCACGCCGGATCCTCACGCTCCACGGGCTTGTCGGAGCGCCGATGGCCGCTCATCTCGGCACCGGCGTTGGGTGGCAACGGCGCGAACAGGGCAAGCGAGGCCAGCGGCAGCAAGCCGATGCCGACGAAGGCCGGCCAGAAATCGCGCGGACCCAGCGCGTGCGTCCCGTGCCACGCCATCGTCAGGTTAAGCAGCAAGGCCCCCGTCGCCACGCCGAGGCTGAGCCCCAGTTGCTGCAGCATGTTGTAAAGCGTATTGGCGCGGCTAATCAGCGTACCCGGAATTTCGGCATAGGCCAGCGTGTTGAGGCTAGTGAATTGCAGCGAGCGGAAAAAACCACCGATCAAAAGCACGCCGAAAATCGCCATATGCGGCGTGGCGGGCGAAAACAGGGCGCAGCCGGCCAAAAACGCGGCATTGATCACGGCATTGACCAGCAAAATCGGCTTGAAGCCGAAACTGCG
>DATKSH010000091.1:0-5159 GCA_035531735.1 Alphaproteobacteria bacterium | reverse complement strand
ACATTTTCCGGCAGTGCGATCAGGCGCGCGCCGCTTTTGCCTGCCTCTAGGATTAGCGGTTCGACGGCGGATAAATTTTCGGCGATGTCGGGGCCGGCATTGGCCTGGATGCAGGCGGCGATCAGTTTGCCGTTCATGAAGCCAGCAACGGATCGAGGCCGCCTTGGGCGTCGAGCGCGTAGAGATCGTCGCAACCGCCGATATGCTTATCGCCGATGAAAATTTGCGGGATGGTTTGCTTGCCGCCGGATTTTTCCTTCATTTCGGCGAGGCGGGCCGGGTCGGCGCGCACGTCGATGTCCTCGAACGCCGCGCCCTTCTTTTGCAGCAGCGCCTTGGCGCGCGCGCAATAGGGGCAGTTGGGACCGGAATAGACGAGGATGCGAGGCATGGCCCTTAATTTAGGGCGCGCCGCGCATTTTTCAAGCTTTTCCGGATTTACGTTTTTGCCCCACTCTTTCCTCATTCTTGGCTAGGATGACGGAAGAGTTGGGGAGTTCTCGGTGGTTCAAAAACGAAAACCGAAATTCGGGCGACGCCGTAAATCCGGGGCGCGGAAATCCCGCGCGCGCAAGCGCGCCTTTGCGTGGCGCATCCTGCGCGTCGGCTTTTTGGCCGGCATCTGGGTGTTCGTCGCGGTCCTGATCCTGGTCGCTTATTATGCGACCGAATTGCCCGATATCAGCCATGTGACGCAATGGCACCGGCGGCCCTCGATCACCTTGCTGGCGGCCGATGGCAGCGTGTTCGCGCGCTATGGTGATCTCTATGGCGACCATGTGACCTTCGACGAGGTGCCGCCCTATCTGCCGGAAGCGATCGTCGCCATCGAGGATCGCCGCTTCTATCATCATTTCGGCATCGATCTCGAAGGCATGGCGCGCGCCGCCGTGCGCGATGTGCTGGCCGGTCATATCGTCGAGGGCGGCTCGACCATTACGCAACAGTTGGCCAAGAATTTGTTCCTGACGCCGCAGCGCACTTTCAAGCGCAAGATACAGGAGATAATGCTCGCCCTGTGGCTCGACCACACCTACACCAAGCATCAAATTCTCACTGCTTACATGAACCGCGTTTATCTCGGCGACGGCACCTATGGCGTCGATGCCGCCGCGCGCACTTATTTTGGCAAGCCGGTCAGCCAGATCAATTTGCGCGAGGCGGCGATCCTTGCCGGCTTGTTGCGTGCGCCTTCGCGCTTCGCGCCGAGCCGTGACCCGGTCGAGGCGCTGGAGCGCGCGCATACGGTTTTGGATGCGATGGTCGAATGCGGCACCATCAGCAAGGCGCAGGAGAAAGTGGCGTTGCTCAGCGCGCCGCCGCCGCCGCCGGCGGCCAAGCTTGGCGGCACCGGGCGCTATTTCGCCGACTGGGTGGCCGATCAGGTCGAGCCCTTGATCGAAAATTCGCCGCAGGACATCGTGGTTTCAACCACGCTCGATCTGCGCCTGCAACGCGATGCCGAGCATGACGTCGTCGCGGCGCTGCGCGCCGGCACAAAGCACGATGTTACGCAGGCGGCGCTGGTTACCCTCGCGCCCGACGGCGCGGTGCGCGCTTTGGTCGGCGGGCGCGATTATCACGACAGCCAGTTCGACCGCGCGACGCAAGCCTCGCGCCAGCCGGGCTCGTCCTTCAAGCCGGTCGTCTACCTGACCGCCATCGAAGAGGGCTTGCGCCCCACCGACATGCTGCTCGACGCGCCGATCAAGATCGGCCATTACGAGCCGCATAATTTCGAAAACCGCTATCGCGGCATGGTGCCGGCCAGCGTGGCGTTGGCCGATTCGATCAACACCGTGGCCGTGCGCGTGCTGCAGATGGCCGGCATCGACAATGTGATCAAGACCGCGCGCGCGCTCGGCATCACCTCGCCTTTGGAGCATGACGCGGCGCTGGCGCTGGGTTCGAGCGGCGTCACGCCGCTTGAGATGACTACGGTTTATGCGGCGCTGGCCTCCGGCGGCCGCGCCATCAGCCCCTATGCCATCACCGAAGTGCGCAACCGCGCGGGGCAGGTCTTGTACCGGCGTCCGCAAGTCGCCGCCCCGCAGGTGGTCGATCAGAATTCCGTTGGAATCCTTACCGACATGATGGAGGGCGTGGTGGCGAACGGCACCGGCCGCCGCGCCGCGCTCGACCGGCCGGTGGCCGGCAAGACTGGCACCAGTTCCGATTACCGCGACGCGTGGTTCCTCGGCTTCACGGCCGATTACACGACCGGCGTGTGGATGGGCAACGACGACGATGCACCGATGAAGGACGTGGTCGGCGGCAGCCTGCCGGCCGAATTATGGCATAATTACATGATGGAAGCCGAGGCCGGCCTGCCGCCGCGCGAGCTTGAATCCTATCGTTCCTTCTGGGGCACCACGGCGGCGGCGACGCAAAACCTTGCCCATTCCTTCACCAGCTTTATCAACGCCGTGATCGGCAACGATGACAACGCCCCGGCGCCGGGAACCATGGCGCCGAACGCAATGCCGCCCAACCTGGCGACGCATGGGCCGCAACCGCTGGAGCCGCAGCCTCGCGGCGCGTCGCCCTAGCTTCAGGCGGTTCGAGCAAGCAACTTTTCCGCCGCCTCAAATACCGTTTCCGCCCATAAGCCGCTCATCAAGTTGGGCTGATGCGAAGGCGAAAGGCGCGCCAGCAATTCGTTGCGGCTTTCGGGTGTGCGGATGACGGCGCTTTTCGCGCCCCACGGCCCGTAAATCTCCTCATAGCCGGGGCCGAATAGGCCGAGCGTCGGCGCGCCCATGGCGGCGGCCAGATGCATGAGGCCGGAATCGTTGCCGACGTAGAGTCGACATTGCTTAAGGCAGGCCGCGACGGTCAAAAGCTCGCGGCCGATAATTTCCACGCAGCGATCCGGCGGCAGCGCCGCGATCAAAGTTGCGATTTGCGCGCGTTCGTGCCTGTCGGCGATCACCAGCACGTCCGCGCCCGCCAAAGGGCCGTCTTCGGCGATCAGTTTATGCGCCAGTTCGGCGAAACGCCCGGCCGGCCATTGCTTGCAGGCCCAGTTGGCAGCGGGGCCAAGCGCGAGCAGAGGTCGCGTTGGCGGTAACAGGCTTTGCGCTTCTTGGTGCGCCTCGTCGTCGAGCCATATATGCGGCGCGGGCGGATGTTCCTCCATGCCGAGCGCGGCGGCGTTTTCGATCACTTTATGTGCGCCGGGCCGTTTGACCCGCCGCGCTTTGCGCCGTGCGAACAATAGCCGCGACACGAGGCTGTCGCGCAGATCGACGATCAAATCCCAGCGCGTGCCGGCGGCCGCCAGCCACAGATCGCACCAATGCCGGTTCCATGTTTTCTTGTCCAAAATCACAATGCGGTCGAGGCGCGGCGCCGCGCGGAACAGGCCGGCGGCAAAGGGGCCGCAGGTAATCGTAAAACGCGCTTGCGGATGTCGTTCTGCCAGTGTGGCCAGCAGGCCGGTCGATAGCACCGCGTCGCCGAGGCGGTTGGAGGTGATGAAGAGGATGTTCACGACGCCGCGCCGATGATGGTCGCCACGTTCGCCCGGTGATCGCGGTGTTGCTCGTAGGGGATCGTGACATGCGCAAGCCTGGCATAAGACCGCGCGCGGCTGGCCAGCAATTCGGGATAGCAGCGGTGCAGGGCATCACCCGGCGCTTCGCCCTGCAACGGGCGGAAATGATCGAGCCAGATATTGGGCTTGGGATCGAGCTTGTAACGCGCGAACAGGGTTTCGGCATGGGCCTTTGATGCCTCAAGATAAACGATGCGCGTGAAAGATTTCAGCGGCTCAAGGTCGCCGTCCCGGACATAGATCACGCTGCCGGTGGTATCGATGATGAGCGGTTTGCCGCCGGTCTTTGCCTTCAGCCGCGCGCCGACCTCCTGCATGACGGCGACCTCGGCGTCGCGATATTTGCGGCTGGTTTCGGCATAGTGCTGTTCGTAGGGCTGTCCCATCCATGCGGCCATGCCGCGTGTGCCGGCGGGGCCGGCCGCTTGCAGTTCCGGGCCGAGTTTTTGCTCGATCAGGCCGTCGCAATCGACGAGCTCGAAGCCGGCCTCGGCCACGAGGCGCCGGGCCCAATAACTCTTGCCGATGTTGGACATACCGATCAAAGTGATATGCAAGGTACACGCCCGCCGTCAGGAATAAGCCGATCATCAATAACCGGGGCCGCTTCATGGAGGCAAAGGAAAAAAGCGTCGAGATATTCACCGACGGCGCCTGTTCCGGCAATCCGGGGCCGGGCGGCTGGGGCGCGATTTTGCGCCACAACGGCGTCGAAAAGGAATTGTCGGGTGGGGAAGCCGCCACCACCAACAACCGCATGGAACTGATGGCGGTGATCATGGCGCTGGAGGCGCTCAAAAAACCATCGCGCGCGCGGATTCATACCGACAGCCAGTATGTCGAGAAGGGCGCGCATGAGTGGATGCCGCAATGGATCAAGCGCGGCTGGAAAACCGCCGACAAAAAGCCGGTCAAGAACGTCGATTTATGGCAGCGCTTGCAGGCAGCGATGACACCGCACGAGGTCGAATTCGTCTGGGTGAGGGGGCATGCCGGCCATCCCGGGAACGAACGCGCGGATCGGCTGGCGGTGGCGGCGATCGACGCTTTTCGCAAATAAGGGGCGGTTGCGCCCGCCGCAAGCCATGGGTCATACTCGCTTTCCGCCCGCGATTCGCAAAAACGATAATGCATGACCCTGTTCCAGATCCTGGCCGCGCTGTTGTTCCTGACCGCGGTCAGCGGCTATCTCAATCATAAATTCCTGCGCCTGCCGCCGACCATCGGCAATATGGCGTTCGCGTTCCTGCTGTCGCTGCTGGCAATTTTGCTCGACAAGGCCGAGGCGTTCGATTTGAGCGCGCTCAGCGCCTTCGTGCGCCAGATCGATTTTTCGCAAATTCTCTTGCACGGCATGCTGGCCTTTTTGCTGTTCGCGGGGGCTCTCCATATCAAATTGGAGGAGTTGAAGGATGTTAAGTGGTCGGTTGCCACCTTGGCTACCAGCGGCGTCGTCATCGCCGCGTTTGTGACCGGCACCCTCGCATGGCTGGTCGCGCCCTATCTCGGCCTGCATTTGCCTTATCTTTACGCGCTTTTATTCGGCGCCCTCATCTCGCCGACCGATCCCATCGCGGTGCTTTCCATCCTCAAGGACGCCGGC
>DATKSH010000090.1:0-2724 GCA_035531735.1 Alphaproteobacteria bacterium | reverse complement strand
CGGCTTGCTCGGCCCCAACGGCGCCGGCAAATCGACCCTCATTAATATTCTGGCCGGGCTGGTTCTAAAAACTGCCGGCGAGGCGCGGGTGTGGGGATTTGAAGTGGCGAGGGAGCCGCGTTCGGCGCGCGCCGCCATCGGCGTGGTGCCGCAGGAACTCAATCTCGATGCCTTCTTCACGCCGCGCGAACTTTTGGAGGTGCAGGCCGGGCTTTACGGCGTCCCCAAAAACGAGCGCCGCACCGATCAGCTCCTGGCCGCCGTCGATCTGACCGACAAGGCCGATGCCTATGCGCGCACGCTTTCGGGCGGCATGCGGCGGCGGTTGATGGTGGCGAAGGCGATGGTGCATAACCCGCCGGTTTTGGTGCTCGACGAGCCGACCGCCGGCGTCGATGTCGAATTGCGCCGCGCGCTCTGGGATTACGTGCGGCGGCTGAATGCGGCCGGCGCCACGGTGGTTTTGACCACGCATTACCTCGAAGAGGCCGAGGAATTGTGCGACCGCATCGCCATCATCAATCACGGCGCCATCGTCGCCAACGATACCACGCGGAATTTGTTGCGGCGCATCGACAGCAAATGCGTGACCGTCGCCACCGACCGCGAGGTGGGCGCATTGCCGGCCGAAATGGCGGCGCAAGGCTGGGAACTTCTTTCGCCGCGCGCGTTGCGGCTTGTCTATCAGCCGAGCAAGCAGCATGTCGGCGCGGCCTTGGCGGCGGTGGTGGCGGCCGGGTTTGCGATCCTCGACCTTTCGACCGAGGAAACGGATTTGGAGGACATCTTCCTGCAGTTGGTGCGGCGGGCGGCGTGAGCGGCATTCGGCATTCGGCTTATTATGGCAATATCGGCTCGATCCTCTCTTTTTCCCTGAATGTCGAAGGCCGACCCCTGAATGCCCTTTTTCTGCCCTCTGACATCTGTTATCTGTCTGCCGCTACGGACCCGTAGCTCAACTGGATAGAGTACTGCCCTCCGAAGGCAGGGGTTGATGGTTCGAATCCATTCGGGTCCGCCAGCCTTCGCGCAGCGAAGGCTGCCGCGCCGAAGCCCGAAGGGCGAAGGCGGGCGGGTAATCGCGCTCGCTACGGCTCGGCGAGCTGGACAAGTGCCCCGTTTCATCATGCCCGGTCCGCCAGTTCAGGGGGCAGAGGGCAGAAAACAGGGATCGGAAGAAATTGTTATTTTTTCCGCCTTCTGATACCTGATTTCTGTCTTCTGGACGGAGAGGTGGCTGAGCGGTCGAAAGCCGCGGTCTCGAAAGGCGAGATCGACGTATCCCCAAATCTCTCGAAGATTCAAAAAGCAAGTGTTTGTGCGGGAAACTTCCGAAACCCGTCTCTCTTCGTCCCCGGTAAAATCGGGCGGTTTCATCCGCCTTCGGGGGCAAATGGCCGGATCGTCGCCCGGATAAAGGCGATCCGCAGGTTTTTCTTCACCTCTATCTATATCCGCGCAACGGCAAAAGCCCCGTTCGGAATCCCTGCGCTAATCCGCCTGGCGCGGGCCGAAACAGCGCCTCATAGAATTTATGGATCCTGACCCTAGTAGATCCCCGGAATAAGCCGCGACGTACGGCGCGCGTAATCGGCATATTCCGGGAAAGTTTCGTTCAGAACGCGCTCCTCATAATGAATGCGCCCCAGCTGCAAGGCAAGTTGCACCGCCACGATTAAAACGGCCCATGGGGAGAGAAAATGGATCATAGCGCCCAGCGTGGACAAGGCCTCGCCCAAATAAACCGGGTTTCGCACCATTCGATAAGGCCCCGTGACGACAAGGTGCCGTCCCTCCGGCAAGATGGAAAACGACCGGCCAAGCCATCGGAGAGCATAAACGGTGTAGATATTCCCGACGATAACTAGGCCGAGCCCGCATAGCTTGATGCTGATTGGCAAGCCGAAACGGGGCGGTAGGATCAAAAGTGCGGACACAAGGAAGCATCCCGCAAGCGCGGTTATCGTCGGCAAGACGCCGGCGAATTTGTTGATCGGATTCAAGCGGATCACATAAAGGCAGGCAAGCATGAATGTGTAGAGCCCGACGGCCACGATCGAGAGCGCATCGATAAGCGGCGATGCGGATATATGCGACCAGTTGATTTCATGGAAAGCGTTCTTGAAATAAATGCCCGCCGCGAAGGCAAAAAACAGCGCCGCAATCCCCCTTATCGGGATATCGATCCACGCGTGGGGGATCGCGATGCCGCGAAAATGGTTTTTGTTAAGACCGAGCACGCGGAAAAACGATTGGCGCGAATGTATGGTCGAGGACATGGAAATCGAGCGTGATCGTTGCGGGAAAACTCATTATGACAAAGGCGAGTTAAGCGGGGTTTAATAAAGCGAGAATTGATCGAAAAATCGCGACCCCCTAAAAAGTTTAACGATTTATGACCGGTCGAATGATGCGCGCGGGTTCCGGATTTCCACGAATCCCTGCAAACAAAGGGTTCTTCCGTATCCGCAGACGCTCTGCTACTGCGGGCTCACCTTCAAAATCATAAAGGTGCCGGGCTTAAAAGACCGCCAAGGAGCCCCGGCCCGTCTTTCGGCAGCGGAAGGCGGGCCGGCGGCCCGTTACGCAGGAGACATTCATGCCCTATCGTTCCAATACCGACCTGTCGCCGCGCGTAAGAAACGTCCTGCCGCCGCACGCGCGGGACATCTACCGCACGGCTTTCAACAACGCGTGGCAGGAATATGCCGATGCCTCCAAACG
>DATKSH010000089.1:0-5711 GCA_035531735.1 Alphaproteobacteria bacterium | reverse complement strand
GCGCGGCCGTCACCCACAGGCCACGCCCGGGCAATTCGCATGCGAGATCGGGAATGACGGCGTTATCGGGCGATACGACGAAGCGGATCAATTCGTCCTTCGGGCGCATATCGCCCGTGACGAGGCAGCGGCGCAGGTTTTTTTCCGCACGCGCTTTCGTTTCTTGCCGGGCGATGATGGATGCCGTGGACATATGGCGCGCCGTACCTCATCTCGCTTACGCCGGCGCCGAGGGCTTTTCACCCTCGTCCGCGAACCAGTGGGCGCGGGCGGCCATGATGATCTCGTTGGCCTTGGTCTCGCCGAGATTGTCGACGCCCACGATCTCACGCAACTCGTCGCCGGCCAGGTCGGCCACGTCGTCGAGCGTCTTGACGCCCTTTTCGCCGAGTATGACCAGCATGTCGGCATCGAGGCCGTCGAGCGCCACCACGTCATCCGTGACGCCGAGTTCCTTGCGTTTCGCTTCGAGCTTGGCCGCGTTCTCGGCCAGCCACGCGCGCGCGCGTTCCTGCAACTCGCCGGCCACTTCGGTATCGAAGCCTTCGATCTCGGCCAATTCGTCAACCGGCGTTTCAGCGATCTGCTCGACGCGTGTGAAGCCTTCGCTGCACAAAAGGTGCGCGATCACGTCGTCGACCGCCAAGGCTTCGATGAAGAGCGCGGTGCGTACGCGCAACTCTTCCTGCCGGCGCTCGCTTTCTTCCTTCTCGGTCAGGATGTCGATGTCCCAGCCGGTCAGCATCGAGGCGAGGCGCACGTTCTGGCCGCGGCGGCCGATGGCGAGGCTCAATTGCTCGTCCGGCACCACCACGTCCATGCGGTGATTGTCTTCGTCCAGCACTACTTTGGCGACTTCGGCGGGGGCGAGCGCGTTGACCACGAAAGTCGCCGGGTCCTGCGACCACGGGATGATGTCGATTTTTTCGCCCTGCAATTCGCCGACTACCGCCTGCACGCGGCTGCCGCGCATACCCACGCAAGCGCCGACCGGGTCGATCGAACTGTCGTTCGAGACGACGGCGATCTTGGCGCGGCTGCCGGGGTCGCGCGCCACCGACTTGATTTCGATGATGTTGTCGTAAATTTCCGGCACTTCCTGCGCGAAGAGTTTCGCCATGAAGAGGGGATGGGTGCGGGAGAGGAAAATCTGCGGACCCCTCTGCTCCTCGCGCACGTCGTAGATATAGGCGCGCGCGCGGTCGCCGTTCTTGAAATGCTCGCGCGGCAGGGTTTCGTCGCGGCGCATCATCGCTTCGGCGCGGCCGAGATCGACATTGACGTTGCCGTATTCCACCCTTTTGACGATGCCGCTGACGATCTCGCCGACGCGGTCCTTGTATTCGAGGAACTGGCGCTTGCGCTCGGCTTCGCGCACTTTCTGCACGATCACCTGCTTGGCGGTTTGCGCCGCGATGCGGCCGAGATCGATCGGCGGCAGGTCGTCGATGACGAATTCGCCGAGCGCGATTTTCGGATTCGATTTGCGCGCGGCCTTGAGGGTGATTTGCGTGGCCTCGTTCTCGATCGGGTCGGCCACTTGCAGCCAGCGCTGCAGGCGCACTTCGCCGGTTTTCCGGTCGATCTCGGCGCGGATGTCGTGCTCGTGTCCATATTTGGCGCGGCCGGCCTTTTGAATGGCCTGCTCCATCGCCTCCAGGACCTCATCACGGTCGATGCTTTTCTCGCGGGCGACGGCGTCGGCTACGTTCAGCAATTCCATGTCTTGCTCTCCCTACATACTCAATGTTTACGGCTCTGCTCGGCCTGCATGAGCGCGTCGGTCAGAACCAGCCGCGCCTTGGCGATGGCGCTTAAGGCCACGCGCACCGGGCCGTTCTCGGTGCGAAATTCGATCTCGGCATCGTCATACGCCTTGCCGCTCACGCGCACGATGCTGCCTTGAAAACGCTTGTGCTTGATGCCGGCAAGCGGTGCGTCCAATTCGATGCGCGCGAGATGGCCCTGAAAGCGCTCGAAATCCTTGAGCCGCACTAGCGGGCGGTCGATGCCGGGCGAACTCACTTCCAGCGTATAGCGCGCCGCCAAGGGATCGGCCTCGTCGAGCTTGGGCGACACCGCATGGCTGATGGCGACGCAGTCCTCGACCGTCATCGGCTTGTTATCGAGGCGCTCGGCCATCACCTGCAAGGTCAGGTACTGCCCGCCCGGCGTCAGCTTCACGCGCACCAGATCGTAGCCCATGGCGGTGAGATCGTCCGCCACGAGATCGGAAATTTTCTGCGCGGTCGCCTTCATGCTCGTCATCTTTTTCCTGTCCGCCTGCGCGCTTCGCGCTACGGCGCGACAACGTTCATCCGCTTCGCGGATGAACGTTGGTAACAAAAAAGGCGGGCTTTTGGCCCACCCCCAAGATCATCCTGAACGTGGCCATAATCTAGCCGGTTTACCGCCTAAATCAAGGACAATTGCGCTTGCGGGCCGATTTGCAATGCACAAGGAATTTGGCCGGCCGCGGATTTTTCCTGAACGCACCGCAGCATTATTTGAAAAATCAAGTCATGCGGAAAGCATTTTTGCCGTTATTGTTTATATTGGTAATAAAAATTTCATTAGTTACTCTGTTTTTAATCATATTGTCAAAAACTTAACCACATATAACTTATAATCCTCAATGAAGAAAAGGATTTTTTGTTTGAAATTACTTTATTTATTCACGGAATGCTTACTATGAACAAGGTTTTAACCAGCCGCTTGTTCCCGTCGGAAATCCGGTTCCGGATCGGGGTTTTATTAGCCTTCCTGACCCTCGCGACCATCCCTTTAACCTCGGCTATGGCCGATGACAACGTGCCTTTGGCGAATGTCGCTTTGGCCGCCACGCCGCAGGCCCAAACGTCCCTCGACAAGGCCGAGCAGCATGCTCGCCTCGGCCTGCTGTTTAACTATGTGCGGCAGGAAACACCGGCATGGCTGCCGGGCCTGCCCGCGGCTTTGCGCGCGCCGCTCGGCTGGGCCGGCATCGGTTTCGGCGGCGGCGCGGACGATGCCGTCAATACGTTCGACCTGTTGCCGTCGTTTTTGGCGCCGATGCAGTCCCTCATGCATGGGCCGGATCCGCGCGCGGCCGAGGCCATGTGGCTGGCGCCCGGCTATCATCATCGCGGCTTTCTGCCGTTCAACGACGCGATAACGATGGGCGTCGGTTATCGCGACGCGTTTTTCGGCAACCGGCTGAAGATCGACCTGCGTCCCTTTTATGGACAGAACTGGGTCAGCCCGCGCGGTTTCTGGGGCACCGAGATTACGCTCGGCATCGGGCCGGATGCCAAACGCTCGTGGGGCAAAGTCGTCATGCGCTACGATAATGGCGCGCCCGGCCTGATGGGCAATAGCGAACGCGGCTTCACGATGGGCACCGAGCTTTCCTTCACCGATCATCTCAGCCTCGATGCCGGCGTGCGCGGCGGCGAGGAAACCCAGCTTGGCAATTACGCGATGCTGCGCTGGCGGGTCGCCGATCTCGACCGATAATCAGATACGCCTGTAAATCGCATAAAACGGCGCGCGGCCGGCCCTGAGCGCTTTTTGCTCGTAACGCGTTTGGACCCAATCGGATGGCGGCTCATGCCGGGGGCCATGGGCCGCGACGAATTCTTTCGCCGCATCCATATGTGCGAACATCCAGCCGGCGAGCTTCACATCGTCGGTGGCGAGATGCATCTCGCCGCCTTTTTGCAAAGCGCGCGCAAGGTGCGGCAGGTTTTCGGGGCCGATGAAACGGCGCTTCTCATGCCGCGCCTTGGGCCACGGATCGGGGAACAGAATAAATATCCGCGCAAGGCAAGCGTCCGGTAGCGCGTCGAGCAACGTCCGCGCGTCGTTCGGATAGATGCGGATATTCTCCAGTTTTTGGTTATCGATGTGGCCGAGCAGCGAGGCGACGCCGTTGATAAAAGGCTCACAGCCGATGAAGCCGGTATCGGGACGTTGCGCCGCGCACGCGGCCAAATGCTCGCCGCCGCCGAAACCGATTTCGAGTTCGATTTGCCGAGGCTTCGCGGCAAAAAGGGCAAACGGATCGAGAAGGACAGGCGAAGTCCCCCTCCCCTTGTGGGAGGGGTTAGGGGAGGGGGCCATCCGTTCATCCCGGCCATCGAATATTGAGCCAAGCCGCTCGCCCCCCTCCCTATCCCTCCCCACAAGGGGGAGGGGATTCGGCCTGCCCTTGCCGCTCGATAAATCTTCAATCTCCGGCAATTCGATTCGCAGTTTCGGCAGCAAATCCTGCATCAGCGACGCCTTGCGCGCGCGCAAGGGGCGGCCTTTGCGGCGGCCATGTAACCGGGAATGAGGTGCTTGCTCGCTCAGAGCCTGAACGCCCGCTTCAATTCCGACACAAGGTCGAGGCGTTCCCACGAGAAATGCCCGTCGTCTTCGGGCTCGCGGCCGAAATGGCCGAAGCTCGAGGTCTTCTTGTAAATCGGCCGGTTGAGCTGCAGGGTTTCGCGGATGGCGCGTGGGGAAAGCTTCACGATCTCGCGCAAAACGCCCGGCACCTTGTCTTCGTCGACATGATGGGTGTCGTGCAGGTTGACATAGACCGAAAGCGGTTCGGAAACGCCGATCGCATAACCGAGCTGGATCGTGCAGCGTTCCGCAAGCCCAGCGGCGACCACGTTCTTGGCCAGGTAACGCGCCATATAGGCGGCCGAGCGATCGACCTTGGTGGGATCCTTGCCGGAAAACGCGCCGCCGCCATGCGGCGCCGAGCCGCCGTACGTATCGACGATGATCTTGCGGCCCGTGAGCCCGGCATCGCCATCGGGCCCGCCGATGACAAAGCGCCCGGTTGGGTTGACGTAGAAGGAATCGTCCTCGCACATCCAGTCTTTCGGCAACGCTTTTTCGACATAGGGACGCACCAACTCGCGCACTTCGGCCTGCTCGATCTTTTCGTCGTGCTGGGTCGAGACCACGATGCTGGTGGCGCGATGAGGCTTGCCGTCGACATATTCGAGCGTCACCTGGCTTTTGGAATCGGGCCCGAGCAGCGGCAGTTTGCCGGCATGGCGGTCTTCGGAGATGAGGCGCAGGATTTTATGCGCGTAGAAAATCGGCGCGGGCATGAAGGTCGGCGTTTCCTTGCAGGCGTAGCCGAACATGATGCCCTGATCGCCGGCGCCTTCGTCCTTGTTGCCGGCGGCATCGACGCCGAGGGCGATGTCTTCCGACTGCGCGTGGATGTAGCATTGCACGTCGGCCCACTGCCAATGGAAACTCTTTTGCGCATAGCCGATTTCCTTGACGGCCGTGCGTGCGGCCTCTTCCATTTCGTGCGGTGTGATAAGCGCCGGCCCCCTGATCTCGCCGGCCAGTACGATGCGGTTGGTGGTGCAAAGCGTCTCGACGCCCGCCCGGCTGTGCGGATCGTGGGTCAGCAGCAAATCGACGATCGAATCCGAAATGCGGTCGCAGACTTTATCGGGATGGCCTTCGCCGACGGATTCGGAGGTGAAGAGGAACTGATGGTGTTTGGACATTTAGGTGCTAGTTGCTAGTGGCTGGGTGCTAGGAGATGTAGCGGGCGAGGGAACTTGATAGGAAAAGCCGCCGCTTGTTGCAACTGGCGAATTCGCTAGCAATTAGCCACTAGCAACCAGCACCTATTCCTCGGCCAAACTCTTGACCAGTTCGTAAACCTTGCGGCGCTGCTTGGGATCGGTGATGCGGTAATAGGCGCGGATCAG
>DATKSH010000088.1:0-2089 GCA_035531735.1 Alphaproteobacteria bacterium | reverse complement strand
TACGAATATGACGAGGAGAGGAAGAAAATCGACTTCAGCCACAATCCCTTCTCGATGCCGCCGGGCGGATTGAAGGCCCTCGAAACGCAAGACCCGCTGACCATCAAGGCGTTCCAGTACGACATCGTCTGCAACGGCGTTGAATTATCATCCGGCGCGATCCGCAACCATTTGCCGGACGTGATGTATAAAGCCTTCGCGATTGCCGGCTATGCGGCAGAGGCGTTGGAAACCCGTTTCGGCGGCATGCTGTCTGCGCTCAAGCTCGGCGCGCCGCCGCATGGCGGCTCGGCCCCCGGCATCGACCGCATCGTCATGCTTCTGGCCGACGAGCCTAACATCCGCGAAGTGATCGCCTTCCCGCTCAATCAGGCCGCCGAGGATTTAATGATGCAGGCGCCCAATACCGTTGATGAGGCGCGGTTGAAGGAATTGTATATTCGGCTGGCGCTGCCGATGAAGAAGGCGGGGTGATGCGTTTTTGTGTCATCCCGGCGCAAGCCGGGATCCAGAGTGATTTTCCGAAAGGATCACGGGAATGAATTGCGCATTGCATGTCCATCAAGACAAAATCGTTCCTGCGTCTCTTGCGGATAAGCTCGCTGGATCCCGAATAAATTTTCTTTCGTCGGCCTCCGCTTCGCTACGGCGCGACGAAAAGAAAATTTTCCGGGATGACGCCTGTTTTTAATGGCAAGCCTTATCCTCACCCCCGGCGATCCGACCGGGATCGGGCCGGAAATCGCGGTCAAGGCGCTGTCGCGGCTTGGCGAATTTCCCAATACCCAACTGATCGTGGTCGGCAGCCGCAAGGCTTTGGCTAAAGAGGCGGCCGCCTTGCGCCTGCCGTTGCCGGAAAACGACTTTGTGCGTTATCAGGACATCGACGGCGATGCGCCGGGCACGATTGCCTATCGCGCGCTCGATGTCGCGGTGCGGATGATCGCGCATGGCGAAGCGCGGGCTCTCGTCACCGGGCCGATCTCGAAACGCAATCTCGCCGCCGCCGGGCATGATTTCCCGGGTCATACGGAGATTTTGGAGAATTTGGCGAATAAGTATTTTGAGCGCCCAATTCAAGAAACGGAAGCACACGGAGAAGATACCCCCTCTCCTGCGAAAACTAAGGACTTGATTGCGTCTAACGACGCAATCAAGTCCAAGTTTTCGCTTCCTCACCGGCAAGGGGGGAGGAATACAGCCCTTCATCGCGCCGAAATGCTGTTCGTGCATAAGGGATTTCGGCTTTTGCTTTTGACGCGGCATATTCCGCTTGCCGAAGTGCCGGCGGCGCTGATGAAAAGCGGCGCGGTGGCCGGGCCGGTCAAGACGCTGATCGCGTTCCTGCGCCATCAACTGAACATCGAGGAGCCGCATCTGGTGATGCTCGGCGTCAATCCGCACGCCGGCGAAATCGGCGGCGAGGAAGAAGCCAAGGTCTTCGCGCCGGTCATCAAGGCGGTCAATGGGATCGGCGCGTCGCGCATCACCGGGCCGGTGGCGGCGGACGGATTTTTCCGTGGTTTCGATCCCGCAAACCCCGGCTGCGACGCGGTGATCGCTGCCTATCACGATCAGGGCCTCGTTCCGTTCAAGCTGGTGGCAGGGTACGCTGCCGTCAATATGACCATTGGATTGCCATTCCTGCGCACCTCCGTCAGCCACGGCACGGCGGAGGACATCGCCGGCCTCGGCCTTGCGAAGGAAGACAGTTTGATCGCCGCCCTTCATGCCGCGCGGGAATCATTGTGAGGGCAATCCGTCATGCCCGGCTTTAGGCCGGGCATCCACGTTCTTGCATATAAGACGTGGATGGCCGGGCCAAGCCCGGCCATGACGCAATTCCATTCGATGGGAATATGATTTAGCCTCCGAGCCATGCCCGCCAAAGCTTCACCCGAACCACCATCATCCATCGACATTCCGCCGCGTTTGCGGACGGCGTTGCCTTATCTTGCACTGGCGGTTGCCGTGCTGGCGGCCTATGCGAATGTTTACGGCAACACTTTCCTGCTCGACGACGAGCAATGGATCGTCAACAACGCGCTTCTGCGGCATTGGGATTCGATCGGCGCGATTTTCTCCTCGT
>DATKSH010000087.1:0-2934 GCA_035531735.1 Alphaproteobacteria bacterium | reverse complement strand
CGAATGGCTCAAGCCGGTGCGGGCGTTCGCGGTCGATACCATGATGCTAATGATCAAGGGTGATCTCGATTTGATCGGCATCAAGCACGATGTGTTCACTAATGAGCGCGAATTGGTCGAAAACGGGTTGCTCGACGAGGCGTTCGGAATTCTCGAAGGCAAAGGCCTCATTTATACCGGCACCTTGCCGCCGCCGCGCGGCAAGGAAATGGATGATTGGGAGCCGGTGCCTTTGGTGCTGTTCCGTTCCAGCCAGTTTGGCGACAGCACCGACCGGCCTTTGAAAAAACGCGACGGCAGTTGGACTTACGCGATGCCGGATATCGCCTATCACCTCGATAAAGTCAGGCGCGGCTTTACCCTTATGATCAATGTATGGGGCACCGATCACATTGCCTATCAGGATCGCATCAAGCCGGTGGTCGCCGTGTTCAGTGACGGCAAGGCGAAACTGGATATCCTCTTCAACAACATCGTCAAGGTGTTCAAGAACGGCGAGCCGGTTAAATTGTCGAAGCGTTCCGGCAACATCATCACGCTGCGCGAGATGGTGGAGCAGGTGGGCGGCGGCGCGGTGCGTTTTTTCATGCTGACGCGCGATCCCAAATCGCCTCTGGATTTCGATTTCGCCAAGGTGGTCGAACAGACCCGCGACAATCCGGTTTTCTATGTGCAATACGCCCATGCGCGTTGTTGCTCGGTGCTGCGCCACGCGGCGGAAATGTTTTCGCCGGCGGAGCTGAGCGCCGGGGCCTTGGCGCAAGCGGCGATTGAAAAACTCTCTTCCGCCGACGAGCTTGGCCTCATCAAGGTTCTCGCCAACTGGCCGCGCGCGGTCGAGGCGGCGGCGCTGGCCCGCGAACCGCACCGAATCGCTTTTGCCCTGATGGAGCTGGCGGCGCATTTCCACGGCTTCTGGCACAAGGGCAACGACAACGTCCATCTGCGTTTTATCGTGCCCGGCGATAAGGATTTGACCCGCAGCCGCCTCGTTCTTATTAAGGCGGTACAGACCGTGATCGCGAGCGGACTCGCCGTTATGGGCTGTACACCCCTTGAGGAAATGCGCCATGACGAACCCGCCGCCGCCTGAACTGTTCCCCCAGCGCCCCGTGCGCTCCGATTTCGGCGCGCGGCCTTATCGCAAGCGCCGCCTGATCACCATGGTTGTGCTGATCGCCGTGATCGGCCTCGGCCTTTATTTGAAATACGGACGCAAGCCGGAAGCGCCGGGCCCCATCCCGACCATCGCGGCGGCGGGACCGCTCAAGCAAAAACCGCAGGAGCCGGGCGGCGTCGCGATCCCCAACCAGAACGTCCTGGCCTATCAGCAGATCGACAACAGCGGCAAGGACAAGCCGGCTGTCGATCACCTCGCGCCGCCGCCGGAAACGCCCAAGCCCGTGACGCCGGGCGCGGCGCCCGCGCCGCCTCCCGCCACGCCATCCTCGCCGCTGGCCAGGATCGAAACCTTGCAGCCGCCGCCGTTGCCCAAGCTGGCGACCACCGCTGTGCAGCCCAATCATCCTGCGGCCATGGCTGAGGATAACAAGCCGGCCGCGCCGGCTTCCGTCCCGGCAGTAGCGATGCCAGCGCCGAATCCGGTCCCGGCGCCTTCGGTGATCGTCACGCCGTCATCGCCGATGACGGAACCCGCACCGGCAGCGGCCGTGCCGGAGCCCGCGCCGGCACACGCTGCGCCGGCGGTTGAAGAAAAACCCGCCGCGGAAACGGAAAGCAAGCCGGCGGCAAAGACCGAAAAGAAGAAAGCGGCGGTGGTTTCAGGCCATTACCGTGTCCAACTGGCCTCGATGCCGGACGAAAGCGGCGCGCGTTCCGCCGTTCACAAGTTGCAGCATGAATATGCCGGCGCTCTCGGCAAGGCGCGGCTGCACCTGGTGCGCGCCGATCTCGGCGCGCGCGGCATTTATTACCGCGTGCGGAGCAGCCCGATGAGCAAGGACGAGGCGCGCCACGTCTGCGCCATGGTCAAGCGCCACGGCGGCGGGTGTATCCTTGTCAAACCCTGATAGCGCCGGCGCCGAAGCGCCGGCCGGCCCCCGCCTTGCGCGGGCGAAGGGCGCGCGTCCGTTGCCGGTGGTGTTCGGCTGCGCCGGCACCGCGCTGACCTCGGCCGAGCGCAAGCTGTTTAGCGCCTGCAATCCGTTCGGCTTCATCCTTTTCACCCGCAATTGCGAAAATCCGGAGCAGGTGCGCTGGCTGATCAAGGAGCTGCGCCAGACGGTCGAACGCGCCGACGCGCCGGTTTTGATCGACCAGGAAGGCGGCCGCGTCGCGCGCCTCAAGCCGCCGCATTGGCCCAAGCATCCGCCGGCGCGGGTGTTCGGCGCTATGTATGAAACCGATCCCGCATGGGGCGTCGAGGCGATCGGCATCCAGGCGCGCCTTGTCGCCAACGAATTGGGCAAGCTCGGCATCACCGTCAATTGCGCGCCGGTAGTCGATCTTTTTATCGATGGCGCGTCCAATGCCATCGGCGACCGCGCCTTTTCCAGCCGGCCGGCCATCGTCGCCGAGCTGGCGCGCCATTGGGCCGAAATGTCGCTGGCGCACGGCGTGTTGCCGGTTATCAAGCATATGCCGGGCCATGGGCGGCTCAACGTCGATCCGCATGTGCTGGCGCCCGTCATCGACGCGCCGCTGGCCGACCTGGAGGCCGAGGATTTCGTGCCATTCGAGTTGCTCAAGGATTTGCCGATCGCCATGAATTCGCATGCCGTTTTTACCGCGATCGACCCCGACGAGCCGGCGTCCATGTCGGCGACGGTGCAGGGCGAGGTTATCCGCGAGATGATCGGCTTCGACGGGCTTTTGTTGTCGGACGACATCAACATGAAGGCGCTGCGTGGGGCGGCGGAGGAATTGGCCAAAAAAGCCATCCATGCCGGAAACGACGTCGTTCTTCATTGCGAC
>DATKSH010000086.1:0-5436 GCA_035531735.1 Alphaproteobacteria bacterium | reverse complement strand
CCCATTCCCGGATCACTCTATATCTCGGACTGGAGCGGGCGACGAGGATCGAACTCGCGACCCCGACCTTGGCAAGGTCGTGCTCTACCGCTGAGCTACACCCGCATCCGTCTTGGAAACGCGCGATCATACAGTCCCCGCCAATCTTTGCAAGCAGCTTGGCCAGCCGGTTCGCAAGCACATAGGCCCTGTTTTACCGGCTATCTTGCCGTTTGCGAAACAGGCCCTATCTCTTGGGCGGGGGAAACCGCTATGCTGCGGTGGCCTGCTTGGATGACCGGCCAACAGCCGCCAGCGGCATGTGGGCCCGTATCGAAAAAGGCCCGAACGGGCGCACGGGAAAGAAGCAAAAAGGACCGATCGAATGACGCCGCCATTTTCGCAACTGTCGCCGCAAAAGCCGGACGCGCCCGCCGCCGCGCCGGGCGATCCGGTCAAGGATGTCGGCCTCGCCACCTTCATGGCCGACGTCATCGAAGCGTCGCGCGCGCATATCGTGGTGGTCGATTTCTGGGCGCCGTGGTGCGGCCCCTGCAAGCAACTGGGCCCGGCGCTGGAGAACGCCGTGCGGGGGTACAAGGGCGCGGTGACGCTGGCCAAGATCGACATCGACAAGAATCCCGACATCGCCCGCCAGATGCAGATCCAGTCGATCCCGGCGGTGTTCGCCTTTTTTCAGGGCAAGCCGGTCGATGGTTTCATGGGCGCTTTGCCGGAAGCGCAGATCAAAAGCTGGCTCGAAAAGTTGGTGAAGGCAACCGGCGGCGAAGGCGGCGTGGAAGGTGCGGTCGATTTCGATGCGGCGCTGAAGCAGGCCGCCGAATATCTCGCCACGGGCGACGTGGCGACCGCGCAGGCGATCTATGCCGATATTCTCGATCAGGATCCCGCCCATGCCGCCGCCTATGCCGGTTTGCTGCGTTGCCTTGTGGCGCTCGGCGATGTGGCGCAGGCCAAGCGCATGCTGGAATCGGCGCCGGAATCCGTCGCCAAGGACAAGGTGCTCGATTCCGTGCGCGCAGCGATCGAGGTCGCAGAGCAGGCCGGGCAAAGCGGATCGCTTGCCGATCTCGCGGAAAAAGTCGCGCGCGATCCGGCCGATCATCAGGCGCGGTTCGATTTAGCGCTGGCGCATTATGCCAAGGGCGAAAAGGAACAGGCCGCCGATCGATTGCTGGACATTGTCCGACGCGACCGCGCATGGAACGACGAGGCCGCGCGCAAGCAACTAGTCAAGTTTTTCGAGGCCATGGGGCCGACCGACCCGGTTACCATCGCCGCCCGCAAACGTTTGTCGTCGATCCTGTTCGCATGAGCGCCGAATCCACATCGTCGTCGTCCGTGACCGAAGCGCCTTCGGCGTTGCCCGAAGTGCTGCCGATTTTTCCCTTGGCCGGCGCGCTGTTGCTGCCGCGCGGGCGCTTGCCGCTCAATATTTTCGAGCCGCGCTATGTGGCGATGATCGAGGACGCGCTGGGGCATGGCCGCTTGATCGGCATGGTGCAGCCGACCGCCGAGATCGAAGGGGAGGCGCCGCCGCTGTACACCATCGGTTGCGCCGGGCGCATTACCTCTTTCACCGAAACCGACGATGGGCGTTTCCTGATCGGCCTGACGGGCCTCTGCCGTTTTGCGGTCGCCGAAGAATTGGAGCCTGACCGGCGCGGCTATCGCCGGGTGCGGCCCGACTGGCAGAATTTCCTCGCCGATCTCGGCGGCGCCGACGACAGCGAGATCGACCGCGAACGTTTGCTCGGTATCCTGCGAAATTATTTCAAGATGCAGAGCATCGCCGCCGACTGGAATGCGGTGCAGGGCACCGGCAACGAAATGCTGGTCTCCTCGCTGGCGATGATCTGCCCCTTGGCGCCCAACGAAAAGCAGGCCCTGCTGGAAGCACCCGATTTGCGCCGCCGTGCCGAGCTCTTGGTCGCGCTTTTGGAAATGGCCTCGATGCCGAGCGCCGAGGCCGAAGGTGCGGCACGGCATTAAACGGGAGGAACGCGCCATGGCTGATACCAATCCCGCCGCCCGCCGCGTCGATTCGCGTTTGCTCGATCTTCTGGTGTGCCCCTTGACCAAATCGCCGTTGCGCTATGACGCCGCGCGGCAGGAATTAATCAGCGACAAGGCCAAGCTCGCCTTCCCGATCCGCGAGGGCATTCCGGTCATGCTGGTTGAGGAAGCGCGCAAGATCGATGAGTGAAAAATCCTTCGCCGAAAAATTTGTGACCTCCGAGGCCGGTTCGCACGTGCGGCCGGTCGAAATCCGCTATGAGCGCGCCGCGCGGGTGTTGCATGTTCTGTGGGCCGACGGCACCGAGATCGATTTGCCTGCCGCGCTTTTGCGCGTGGAAAGCCCTTCGGCCGAGGTGCAGGGGCACGGCGGCAAGAAACCGCCGCCGCCCGCGATTAAGCCCGGCATCGGCATTAAAGAAATCGAGCCGGTCGGCAATTATGCTGTGCGCCTGGTCTTCGACGACGGCCACGATACCGGGATTTATTCGTGGACGTATCTTTATGAGCTTGGCGCGCGGAACATGAATTAGGCACTATCCGTCAGTTTAAAAACTTTCTCCCCCACATGCCCAATCTCGCGCGAAAGCGCGGTATCCTGCCAAATCTCGATCCCGGCCGCCGCCGCGCGTTCGCAGAAATAGACGTCCTCGCCGACGATTTTTTCGCCCTCGACGCGTTCGCAAAACCACGGTTTTGGCAGTTGCGCGAATACATCGAGACGGATCAGCAAACATCCGGTCGGCATGATTTTCATGCGACGCAAGCCGCCGCTTTCGGAGGCGTCGTCCCACGCCACGCCGATGGCCTGGAAAGGCGGTCGCCGCGCGGCATAGAGCGCGCCGACCATGTCCTTATCGTGGGCCAAAAGCCGTTTCAGCGTGTCGCGCGGAAAAATCATGTCGCTGTCGAGAAACAGCGCGTGCGAAGCGTTGATGGTTTGTGCCGCCGCGATGCAATTGTTGCGCCCGACGGTAATCAGCGAACCCTTATTGTTGACGATGGCGCAGCGCGCGCCGGGATCGAGGCACAGGGCCGCCAAGGACGCGGCGAAATCAGCATGCACCATATCGCCCGACGGGATGCAAATGGCGACGAGGGGAGCGGATGCGTTCATGCCTTATCCATTAACCGCCGAGGCGCCGGCTTTCAACGGATTCGCTTGTATCACGCCGGCCAGCATCTTTTCCCATTCCTGTGCGCGGACGGCCCAACGGCAGTGCCGATTGATTTCCTGCATCTCGGCGAATCGCTGGTCGGCCCATTGTTCAGGCGCGGCTTTGAAGGCAGCGATGTTGCGGTCCAGCGCGTCGGCGAACGCAGCGATGAAATGAGCTTCACTTTTTTCCGGGTGCAGCGGCAGGATGTCGGCAAATCCCATGGTGCTTTCGGCCAATGCGCCGCAACCGGTGGTGACGACCTTGAGGCCGGCGGCCATCGCTTCCAGCGCCGCGAGGCAACAGGTTTCGGGAAAGATGCAGGGATAACTGAGAAACGCTGCCGTTCGCAAACGCTGCGCCAGTTCGCTTTGCGAAACCGAGCCGTGATAATGAGCGCGCGAAATTCGCCGTGCGCGCTCGTAAAGCCCCGCGTGTTCCTCGTCCCCGGCTTGGTAGACTTTCATCGAAGAAAAGATGTCGAGTTCCATATCCGGCGCGCGGCGCTCCATGATGTCCAGCAGCAAGCGCAAACCCCGGAACGGCGTGCTGGTATAAACCGCGCGGTTTTTCTTGGCGGCCAGCAGGTCGGCCGGCGAGGCGAACATGGTTTCGAACGCCGGCGTCAGGCCGTTGCCGATGACGAAAGCGCGGCCCACGGCGCCGAACGCCGCTTCGGTTTGCTTTTGCTGCCAGACGGAAACGAAGATAACGGCATCGAGCGCGGGCAGGGCTTGGGGCAGGCATTGCAGCGACGGTTGATCCGCCAGAACATGGTTCCACAATGCGATGCGCGAAGCCGGGCTTATCTCCCGCATGAGTGGCGCGGCTACGGCCGCGTTGTTGAGGACGATGGCGTCGAAATTTTCGCTATCGAAAAAGCCGCGATCCCTGACGGCGGCAATGGGCCGGTGCCGCACGCCCATGACTTTTTCCGGCGTTCCCTCCGGCAAGCGCGCGGCCAGCGTCACGTCATGTCCGTTATTGGCCAACTGCCGCGCCAGGTAACACACGCAGGATTCGGAACCGCCGAGCGGCGCGTTCTCCGGCGTCGTCACCTCGAACGACAGGGAGGACGGGTTGACGAACAGCAGTTTCACGCCGCGTCCTGAAAATAGCGGGCGAGGTTTTTGCGGATGCGGGCGAGGATCGGCACGTTGGGATCGGGCAACTCGAACACGCGGCCGGTGAGGGTCTCATAGGCCTCGATATAGACCCGCGCCGCCTGCAAAATGATTTCGGGCGGGATTGCGGGAATCGGATCCTTATAGGGATCGCAACGCGCGGCGATCCATGTGCGGATGAAATCCTTGTCGAAACGCTCCGGCGCCTCGCCGGCCTCAAAGCGCCGCGCGTAGCTTTCGGCCAGCCAGTAGCGGCTGCTGTCCGGCGTGTGAATTTCGTCGGCTAGCACGATGCGGCCCGCTTCGTCGAAACCGAATTCGTATTTGGTATCGACGAGGATCAGGCCGCGCTTGGCGGCCATCTCCTGCCCGCGCGTGAAGAGTGCCAGCGCCTTGGCCGAAACTTCGTCCCATGCCTCCCTGTTCAGAAAGCCGCGCTTGAGAATCTCGTCCGGCGCCAGCGGATCGTCGTGGCTGCCATGCGCGCCCTTGGTGGTCGGGGTCAGGATCGGCTTTTCTAGTTCCTGATTGTCGCGCATGCCGTCGGGAAAACAGATGCCGTACATTTCGCGTCGGCCTTGTTTGTACATGGTTAGGATCGCGGTCGAGGTGGCGCCGGCCAGATAGCCGCGCACCACGATCTCGACGGTCATCATTTTAAGGGTGCGCGCCACCACCACGTTGGCATCCGGGTATTCAAGCACATGGTTGGGGCAGATGTCGGCGGTCGCCTCGAACCAGAAGCGCGCAATTTGCGTCAGCACCTGTCCTTTGCACGGAATGGAGCCGAGATTGCGGTCGAAAGCGCTGACGCGGTCGCTGGCGATGAGGATGCGCCGGCCGTCCGGTAAATCGTAATTGTCGCGCACCTTGCCGCGATAATGATTGGGCAATTCGGCAATCGCCGCGTTTTCCAGCACGTTGCCGGCCAGCGCGGCCAATTTGGCGGTATCGATCATGCCGCCGAGGATAGAGCAGCCGGTAAAAGCAGGCAAACGGCGGTTTAGCCCGCTTGGCTCATGCGGAAATCGTACATGTCGTCTTCGTCTTCGGCAGGTGTGGCGGCGCCGGCCGATTTGGCGCCGGCCTTGGCCGAGGATTTGTGCCCGGCATCGACCTGCTCGGCCATCAGCGAGATG